>CAWKZI010000380.1:0-3335 GCA_963854365.1 Gammaproteobacteria bacterium | reverse complement strand
ACGCCGCAGCGCCTAGCAACCCAAAAATGACCAAACTCGTGGATAGTAACCAGTATGCCAAGGGTAACCAGGAGTGCTATAACGCTTATTAAAACTTCAATTATCATAAATATTCGTCGTAGCGCTAGGTCTAAGCACTAGCTCCACGACAGAAATCCTTTAATATCAATTCTTTAGATAGTTTTCTTGCTTGTCCATCAAGGTCTTGAATGATAGCGAGTGTAGGCGCCGGTTCACAAGGTATTTGTGACCTAACTGCTTCAATTATTAAGGGAATTTTCGCAAAACCGATCTCTCCCCCCAAAAATGCCTCAACCGCTACTTCGTTTGCTGCATTAAGGACCGCCGGCGCCGTGCCGCGCTCGCCTGCAGCTTCTATACCTAGACGCAAGCAGGGGAATCTGGAAAAATCTGGCTTGAAGAATTGCAGAGGCTCCTGAGCCGTCAGGTCTAGCTGCGCAGCTCCTGATGCAATCCGCTCCGGCCATGCCAATCCATAGGCGATAGGAACGCGCATATCGGGATTGGCCATCTGTGCTAACACCGAACCATCTTTATAGTGAACCATAGAATGTACAATGCTCTGCGGATGAATCAATACATCGACCTGAGACGACTCTAGATCGAAGAGATAACACGCCTCAATAAACTCTAAGCCCTTGTTCATCATTGTTGCAGAGTCCACAGAAATCTTCCTGCCCATAGACCATTTCGGATGTAGGCAAGCTTGGTCGGGTGTAACAGAATCGAGTTGCTCAATCGGCGTGCTCAGGAACGGGCCGCCGGAAGCAGTCAATACCACCTTCACAACACCCGTATTAAATTCTGTGTGTACGCTGCTCTTAGTTTGCGGCAGACACTGAAAAATTGCATTGTGCTCGCTGTCGATCGGTAAAATCTCAGCGCCAGATTCTCTTGCTGCCTGCTTCAGTAAGTCTCCAGTCATCACTAGAGATTCCTTGTTGGCAAGTAGCAGGCGCTTACCATTTGAGGCTGCAGCGAGCGTCGATTCGAGACCTGCGGCGCCGACTATTGCGGCCATTACAATATCGACATTCGGGTTACTCGCTACCTCGACCAAACCAGACTCGCCAACCAACAGCTTTGTATCGAGATTGCTCTCAACTAGTAGCGTGTTAAATTCTGCAGCGGCAACTTCGCTCAGCACGGCAAATTTTGGCCTGTATTTCTCGCATTGTTCGAAGAGCAGCTTCGCGTTTCGGTGGGCGGTAAGTGCAAAAACTTTGTAGGAAGGATTCTCATCGATTACGGCCAGTGTGCTTGCGCCAACCGATCCAGTAGAACCGAGAATGCTGATCTGTAGATTGCTACTCGTCACGTTAGAGACTCACCTGAAATTCGATATCGAGAACCAACATCATTGTAAGTACAAACAGCGGCGTGGCTGCTACGAGACCATCCACCCTATCAAGCACACCGCCATGCCCAGGCAGCATCGTGCCGCTGTCCTTAATGCCGCAATTGCGCTTGAGCATGCTCTCTATGAGGTCACCCACTACGCTAAAGAATGCGACACCCATCGACAACGTCAGCAAAGCAATAATTTGTATTGAAGATAGTGCTTGGAGATTGTTGTGCATTAGCCAGACAAATAAGGCTGCTACCAGCAAACAGACAAACGTTCCGCCCCAGACACCTTCCCAAGACTTCTTTGGGCTCAATTTAGCAGCCAGTTTTCTCGACCCGAAATTTACTCCGACGACATAGGCACCCACATCTACAGCCGCTACCAAGATCACTAACGCCAGAACCAAATAGCCCGAAGGAAGAAGGTATTTCAAAACTACGATACCAACGAAAGCTGGTATCAAAACCAACACGCCCATAAGCGCAATTTTCGACTCATCGTTCCATCGATTTCTGTTCTCGGGATAACCCGAAAGAAAAAATAAAGATATCAGCCAAAAAAGCAGACCCAGCATTAGCACAAGACTCGCTAGAAAATCATCAATTTTTTGTACGTCTGGTGATATTCCTAAAAGAAAGAAACTACCAACCAACATTGCAGCAATACTAACGAGGTATGGAAGCTTTACTATTTTTTTATCCGGGCTGACGAGTCCGGCCCATTCCCAAGCTGCAACTAGGATCACGCCAGCAACGAAGAGAGAGAAATAAAAAGACGACAATTGAGTAGTAGCAGCAATAAATGCCACCAAAAGTAATACAGCGGTAATAACTCGTTGCTTTAACACCTTAGTCACTCGTAGTTTCCTGTTCATCATGACTACCATATCGGCGCTGGCGCTTTGCGAAATCATCGAGCGCTAGCTGAAACTGTGCGTCGCCGAAGTCTGGCCAATAACAGTCGGTAAAATAGAGCTCAGTATAGGCGAACTGCCACAGCAGAAAATTACTAATGCGGTGCTCACCACCGGTACGGATACAAAGGTCCGGATCTGGATAGTCGCTGGTACTGGTGTGCTGACGCACCAATTCAACATCGATAGCGTCCGCCGACAGCTCTCCAGAGGCAGCCTTGTCGACTATGCTTGTCATTGCGTTTGCGATATCCCAACGCCCACCGTAGTCTGCCGCGACAATCACCGTCATACCGGTATTATTGCGCGTTAACTCCTCCACCTCGCGCATGTTTTTCTGCAATTTCTGAGAGAAGCTGCTGCGATTCCCGATAAACAGTAGACGGACATTTTCTTTGTGTAGCTGATTGATTTCTTTACGCTTTAGGACGGTAAGAAAGAGCGCCATAAGGCCCTGAACTTCCTTTCGCGGGCGCAGCCAATTTTCACTACTGAAGGCAAACAACGTGAGGTATTTAATATCTCGACTCAAACAGGAATTGACAACCTCTAGCGCCGCATCGGCGCCGTTGCGGTGTCCAAATTTCGCAGGCAGATCATGAGATTTCGCCCATCGGTTATTTCCATCCATAACTATGGCGATATGCTGAGGTAATTCCGGTTTACTAGCAGGTGTCATTTACAATTACCGCATTCCTAACAACTGGAAGAGTGTATTGAGCAAGCCGACGACACAATCGCAGGTTCAGAAGGACAGCAAATCGGCTTCTTTAGCATGGAATGAAGACTCAATAGTCGCAATATGCTTGTCGGTAAGCTTCTGCACTTGATCTTCGGCTCTGCGCTGCTCATCTTCACTAATTTCTTTTTCTTTTTCTAGCTCTCTAAAGTCGGAGTTCGCGTCTCGCCGAATATTTCGAATCGCGATTCGCGCATTCTCTGCCTCGGCCTTGGCCTGCTTCGTATATTCTTTACGCGTCTCTTCAGTTAAAGGAGGCATAGGCACACGAATAGTGTCTCCATTATTCGAAGGGTTCAGCCCTAAGTCTGATT
>CAWKZI010000379.1:0-3338 GCA_963854365.1 Gammaproteobacteria bacterium | reverse complement strand
CCGGCCTTATCCCTAAATTTTCCTCAGCGACAGACATTGAGACGGGCAAGGTAGCGGAACTGGAGGATGTTGAGAAAGCTACTAGCATAGCGTCTCTGGCTCCTCGGAAAAACATAACTGGAGAAAGTTTGAGCATAAATTTCATTATCAACAAGCCATGCACCAATACCATATGGGCTACGCAGCCAAGAACTACAGCCATGGCAAGGGTAATTACATCTAATAGTGCTGCCGCCCCTTGGGTGCCTGAGACGTAAGCAATTAGAGCAAATACACCGAAAGGCGCGACTTCCATTACCCAGTGCGTGATTTTCAACATGGTTTCAGCACCAGCTTCCATTAGATCCGCTAATGGCTTGCCCCTGTCACCAATAGTTAAAAGACTGATGCCGACCAAAAGCGCAAAAAAGATAATGGCAAGAATATTACCTTCAGCCATTGCAGCGAAGGGGTTTGACGGAACGATTGACATCAGTCGTTCCGATAGTGGAATCGCTTCCTGGACCTCTCCAGGTACGGCCAGAGAAAGATCAACACCAACACCGGGCTGCAAGATAGCCGCGAGAAACAGACCGATGCTAATTGCAGCCAATGTAGTGAACATATAGATGGCGAGAGTTTTTACACCTAAGGATCCAAGTTTGCTTGGGTCTCCCATGGCTACGACGCCGGATACCAAAGTAACGAAAACTAGCGGAACTACGACCATTCTAATCAGTCGGATAAACAGATCACCAACCCAGGCAATATTCTCAGAACCAGGCCCCCAGATTACACCGACAATTACGCCAAGTACGAGCGCTCCGAAAATTCTTTTCCACAATGCTATTTCAAACCAAGTTCTTAACATGAAAGCTCCCTTTCACTCTCAGCACCACAATCACTCTTACAAATAGCACTGTAAGATTCTTTTTTAGCCGTCTTTGTCGACTATCGATTACTAAAGCTGTAGACGCGCAATTTACTGCTTGCTAGGAGCCTATAGAAATTCATACCATAGTTCCAGCAGTTAATCGCAAGGACCAAGGAACAAGATGGCACAATGGGTAGAGGGAAGGGTTGTTGAAAATATTCATTGGAGTGAAAACCTTTTCACTCTAAAAATTGATGCTGATATCGATAGTTTTACGGCTGGGCAATTTACAAGTCTGGGCCTGGACATCGCTGGTGAGCGCATTGCCAGACCATATTCCTATCTGAGCTCTCCTAAACAAAGACCCTTAGAATTTTTCTTTTATACAGCAACGGGTGGTTCACTCTCTAATGCCTTAGTTAAATTAAAGCCAAATGAATCGGTATGGGTGAAACGGCAAGCGAATGGCTTTTTTACGTTGGATGAAGTTCCCGAATCTAATGAACTTTGGATGTTAGGAACAGGAACTGGTGTCGCGCCCTTCTTTTCAATTTTAAATACTGATGAGCCTTGGACCAGATTCAAGAAGATTGTATTAGTACACGCTGTACGAACTAAAATTGATCTGCGTTATCAAAAGCTCATCGCCTTATTGCAAGAAAAGCGAGGTAATCAATTTAAATTTCAAGCATTCGTCAGTAGAGAAAAGATATCTGGCACTATAGAAGGCAGAATTCCAGCAGCAATTCTGGATGGCTCACTGGAGGCCGCTGTTAATTTACCGTTGTCAGCCAAAGATTCACACGTAATGCTTTGCGGGAACCCTGACATGGTAAAAGACACTGTAGAGTTATTAAAAGCACGCAACTTGCGCAAGAATCGTCGGCGCTCACCAGGGCATATTACTGTGGAGAATTACTGGTAAAGCCCAGGTAACCGCCTGGCCTCAGTCAATAATTCAAACTGCATGCCAATATCGAACAAAATCTGGTCTTCAAAAGAAGGAACGATCAGAGTTAAGCCAATTGGCCTACCATTCTCTTCATAACCCATTGGAATAGTAAGCGCTGGATAATTTGCCAACGCGGCAATACCCGCACTACGATTATTAATCGACAGCAACACGTCTAACCCGTTTTCATTAAACACTGTTTCCAGCTGAGACTTTGCGCTTGCTTGTAATTCCTCTTTGATGAATTCCAGTTCACCAGGAGACAATGCTAACTCCACCATCATATCAACCAGACCTTGGCCATAGGGGGCACGCAAGTCCATGTCTTCCTCGTTATATTGCTGCAACTCGGTAATTGAAGAGATATTAACTTCAGGGTCTGCATTGGTGGAAAGGTAAATCTGCAGATCGCGAACCATTTCACCGCCCAGAAGTTCAGAAAATCTTGCGCTGCGGGCGGGCTGAAAATCAATATTGACGGGTTCCGCACCATTGGCCTTAAGTAGCTCTACTGCTTTACTATAAAAAGTATTATCGGTGAAGTTGCTCATTACGCCTACTCGAACTTCTGCCAAACCGTTCTGCCGATTGATCAACCTAAAATCATCACTTAGCAGTGGCATTGCAAGGTCCTGCTGATCAAAGCCAGTCATGGCGTTAAACAATATTAGAGCGTCGGCTACAGATTTTGTGATGGGACCTGCAGTATCAAGGGTTGATGAAATCGGCACAACTCCCGATCTGCTCACTAGCCCAGTAGTCGGTTTGTACCCCACCATGGAGTTAGCACTGGCCGGAGATAAGATAGAACCTGAAGTCTCAGACCCAATTGTAAGACTCGCCATATTGGCAGCACCAGCGGCTCCGCTGCCCGAACTGGAACCACCAGTGCCAAACAAAAAACGTCCATAGGGATTCAGAGTCTGCCCTCCCATTGCACTATAGCCGGAGGGACAGTCATTACAGAAAAAATAAGCCCATTCACTCATATTAGCTTTACCCAGAATTATTGCGCCATTTGTCTCCAGCTTTTCAGTTAAAAAAGCACTAGCGGTATGGTTGCTTTGTAAACTTAGTGATCCAGCTGTGGTGGCCAATCCTGAAAAACCTATATTGTCTTTTAATAGCACCGGAATTCCGAAAACCGAATTCAACGATATTTCATTACCAGCATCGCGCAGCTGGTCTAGCCGCTTTGCACGTTTAATAGCATCTGGATTTAATGCAATCACTGCATTTAAACTAAGGTTTGAATTTGTTTCAATTTCTCGAATTCGATAAATATAAAATGTTGTTAAAGCGGCATAACTTATCTGACCAGCAACTACGGCTTGCTGAATATCTGAGATGCTCTGTTCAAGAATCAGTGGTTTTAATCTTTGGTAGTCATATTCAGAGAAAGCTGCAAGGTCGTCAGCGAAAGGAGCCCAAAGGTCATTTTTATTTTGGACTTTTGACTGCAACAACTTGAATTGCATTTGAGCATTAGAGTGATCGGCCAAGCCTTGAAGTAATGCTGATTCGTCATAGGCT
>CAWKZI010000378.1:0-3381 GCA_963854365.1 Gammaproteobacteria bacterium | reverse complement strand
TGTGGAGAAGTCATAAAAATTTCTAAAACTGAATCAGCGAAATACTTCTTCAGTAGGCCAAAGAGTAGTCAATTAGCCGCGATTGCCTCCGAGCAAAGTAAGGAGCTGACTTCAAGAACTGAGTTAATAAATCAATTTGAATCACTGAAGCGCAAATTTCAATCAGGTAAAGTTCCGTTTCCGGATTTTTGGGGAGGCTATCAAGTGAAGGCGCACGAGATCGAGTTTTGGCAGGGTAAAGCTAATCGATTACATGATCGATTCTGCTTTACTAGAATAGATGAAAACTGGAAAGTTTCTCGCTTAGCACCCTAATGAGGTTGCATAGGCCAAGGCCGTGCTACGCAGAGTTTTGGGTTAATTCAGGCTACCCATTTCTTCAATTTTTTCTTTTCTAGCTGTTTCTTCAATCGAGCGTATTGCGGGATTCCATTTTTGTATTCAGGATAGTCTTCACCCTGAATTAGGGGCGAAAAATATTCTCTGGCTTCTGCAGTGATGCT
This sequence comes from Gammaproteobacteria bacterium, assembly GCA_963854365.1. Taxonomy (GTDB): domain Bacteria; phylum Pseudomonadota; class Gammaproteobacteria; order Pseudomonadales; family Pseudohongiellaceae; genus UBA9145. Next base: position 2,878 of record CAWKZI010000378.1, on the reverse strand, counting down.
GAATCCATCGCGACTGATATATCGTCTAGGCATCATCTTCTCGACATTTGCGACATCGGAAAGTTTCGCTTCGCCAATTTTCCATGAGTATTTCTTACCAGACCCGCGCACGATTATGGGCATAACTGCATTCTTTCCTTTTAAAGCGAATTGAACAGCAGCACGGCCTACAGCATAGGCTTGTCTTACATCAGTGGCAGAGGCTATATGTCTTGCAGAACGTTGCAGATAGTCTGCAACAGCCCAATGATACTTATAGCCCAGTTCATCTTTAATCAAATTGGCAACAAAGGGCGCCACTCCACCTAGTTGGACATGACCGAAGGCATCTACTACTCCAGCATCAGCTAAGAATGAACCATCTTTGTTTTGAACACCTTCAGAAACTACGATTGCGCAGTAACCGAAAGTCTTCACGCAGCTCTTAACTTTCTTGAGAAACTTTTGTTTATTAAAGGTAATTTCCGGAAACAGAATAATGTGGGGAGCATCACCAGATTGTTCGCTTGCCAGTCCGGCAGAACCAGCAATCCAACCAGCATGACGACCCATAACTTCCATCACAAATACTTTGGTTGAGTTAGCACACATGGAGGCCACATCTAAACCGGCCTCTCTGATTGAAACAGCAACATATTTTGCTACTGACCCAAAACCGGGCGAGTTGTCAGTAATAGGTAAATCGTTGTCGACAGTTTTTGGCACACCGATGCAGGTAATGGGGAAGCCTCTCTTGAGACTAATCTGTGCGATTTTATTCGCAGTATCTTGCGAATCACCACCACCATTATAGAGAAAATAGCGAATATTATGTGCTTGGAACACTTCCATTAAGCGCTCATATTCGAGTTTGTTCTCTGTATAGCTTTTGAGTTTGTAGCGGCAAGATCCGAATGCGCCAGCAGGCGTCGACCGAAGTGCGGCGATTGTTTTGCTTGTTTCTTTGTTCGTATCAATTAGATCTTCGTTTAGAGCACCGACTATTCCATTCAGGCCAGCATAAACTTTGCCAATTTTGTCTTTGTTTTGCCTGGCGGTCTCAATAACTCCGCAGGCGCTCGCATTTATCACTGAAGTTACACCACCGGATTGGGCGTAGAAAAGATTTGCCTTGCTCATAAATATTGGTTCGATAGTTAGTTGGGCTAGCGTTAAACGAATTTTTGATTTTAGTCCAAAATTGACTCGCTACTTAGTAGAAACGACATCTTACTCGTTGTTGCATTTGCTTGCCAGTGATCGGAAATTGATGCAACAATCAGGCCCTATTTATTTTTGCATTAAAAATACCGTGCCTAATAAGCTAATTAATATTAAGAGAGGAATGACATTATGCGCCTAATAGTTGGCATGTCAGGTGCGAGTGGGGTCATTTACGGAATTCGATTGCTTGAAGTACTAAAAAGAGAAAGCGGGGTCGAGACTCATTTAGTGATGTCTGATTCAGCGAAGATGAATATTTCTCTCGAAACAGATTGGTCGGCCACAGATGTCAAAGGTTTGGCCGATCAGGCTTATTCTAATAAAGATATTGCAGCAACTATTGCTAGCGGCTCTTTTAAAACCGATGGCATGATTGTGGCACCATGTTCCATTAAGACCTTGTCAGCAATTGCTAATTCCTATGCCGATTCGCTATTGGTACGAGCTGCGGATGTAACCCTCAAAGAACAACGGAGACTTGTTTTAGTACCAAGAGAGACGCCCTTGCATACTGGCCATTGTGAATTGCTTTATAAGGCAAGTTTGAATGGAGCCGTGTTGGCTCCTCCAATGCCAGCACACTACATAAAACCACAGAGCGTGGATGATTTGGTTGATCACCATGTCGGTCGAATCTTGGACCTATTTAATCTGGACCCAGGAATCGTTAAACGTTGGCAGGGAGTGCGAAGAAATGACTAAATCTCTATTTGATCTAACTGGCAAAGTTGCGCTTATCACCGGTGGTAATGGTGGGATCGGTATGGGTTTTGCTTTAGGTGTTGCAAAACAGGGTGCTGATATTTGCATTTGGGGAACGAATGAGGGGAAAAATTTTGCAGCAGAAAAGGTAATAAAAGAGCTAGAAAATTACCAGGGGAAAGTTCATAGCATTCAATGTGACGTTAGTGATGAAATCGCTGTTGAGAATTGTTTCGTTGAAACTCTTGAAAAATTCGGTCGCGTAGATGCCTGTTTTGCCAATGCTGGCGTAGCTCGATCGGGAAGATTTGAAGAGTTTTCTACCGAAGATTGGCGTCACGTCATGGACGTTAATTTAGATGGACTGTTTTATACGCTCAGATGTGCTGCCGGGCACATGAAATCACGAGCGGAAGCTGGTGATCTAGGTGGAAGGTTAATTGGTACAGCATCGATTGGTGCAGTAATGGGTATGGCTAGAGTTGAAGCATATGGTGCCAGCAAGGGTGCAGTAATTTCCATGATGCAGGCCCTCGCTGTTGAGTATGCTAAATATGGAGTAACAGCAAATTCAATTTTGCCAGGCCATATAGAAACCGCTATGACAGCAAAGAATTTTGCCAATGAAAGGTTCGCTGACGCGATTCTTCCTCGTATTCCAGCTAAACGTTGGGGAACAAAAGAAGACTTCGAAGGTATCGCTGCCTATTTGATGAGCGATGCCAGCGCCTATCACACGGGCGATGACATACTTATCGATGGCGGATTTGTCTTATATTAGGTCGGTTTTATTGGCTTTCCTTTCTATAAGTCGAGTAAATTGGGTGTCGAAAAATAAGTTAATATTGTTTAAAAACAACAAGATAAGACATTTCGATAAAAACAAAGCTATTTTTTCTCTAAATTGTGGTAGAGTGCCGCCCCGTTGGAGACGGATTAAGGAATCCATCCAACAGTGCATCATCTTTAGCAC
>CAWKZI010000377.1:0-3392 GCA_963854365.1 Gammaproteobacteria bacterium | reverse complement strand
TCTGCTCGATGACGTTGAGGCACATGATTCATATCTCGATCAAATCCACCTATTCCGGAATTAAGTTTTAAAAATTGATTCACAGTGATGATGCCATCATTAAGCGCAGACAACCCATATTGAACGCCAACATTGTCTAAGGGACGCTGTGCTTCTGATTGCTCTTCCACTACTCCATAGACATTTACTGTGTGATCATAAACTGTCGCTCGAATACCACTCTGGCTTAAATCGTTGTAAAGCGCTGACACTAAAGAATTAATGCTAACTTCGCCGCCTTGCTCTTCAGGGGGAGTTTCTAGTAAATAAATAGGATCAAGGCGAGCAGCGCCTCGCGCTAAATTTGAGATGCTTGCCCATGAGCCAAATCCGGAAATCGCACGCTGCTGGTCTATAGTGAAATCTTCTCCATTGGTTTCCGTAAAATAGTAATTCAGCAATCGGGCATCGGCTACAGTAAAGATCGTCGCACTGGTGACATCGGGAAAGCTGGACCCGACGATAATGCCATCAAATACGCCTGGGTAATTATCAGCGGTTTGATGAGACTGATAAGAGCCCCCTGAAGAACCCGTAGCAATGGTGTATTCCGGCACACCATAATTTTCTATAAAGCGTTCTTTCACCATAATATGTGTTTCTGAAGCTAACAGGTCATTGCAATTTTGGCCGAAAACATTGAGCGTCGAAGAAGTTACAGCATAGCCTTGCTCGAATAATCCATGGCGCATAACTCCACCGGTATTGCTGCCCTGTTGATACCAACCACCGCGACAACCTCCGCCATGTGTATAAACTAGTTTACCATTCCAATCTTTACTAGAATTCCAAGGATTTAGCCCACCATCGGCACTGTCATGCAACATCGCAATTTCATAAATCGCGCGATTCACTGTGCCAGTTTCTACTCGCACGATATAAGGGATAGACTCACCTTTAAAATTAACTATCTCAGCCATGTCCTCTGGATTATTTATCGTCAGAAAACGATTTAGTGGTTTGAATATTTCATCTTTCGCCGACCAGTAAACATAATCAATCCGCGTAGGAATCGAACAGTCGGAATCAATCGCGGGACCTAGTAGTTCTCCACTTACTAATTCAAATTCTTCAGTCTGACATTGAAACGGCGTTTCATGAGGGCCAGAAATAACCGGTCCAGATATTGGGTAGTTACTCAATATTAATGACGCTGCCGATTCCTGCCCGGCCACCCCAGCCGTGAATACACTGTCGCCCTCTGGCAAATCGCGAATCACCGCTTGGAAACGACTTGGAGCCACCTGATTTAATAAACTGGTTTGCTCGATACCATCCAGAGCTAACACAACATCCTGTACAGAAATTCCTTTATCAAGAGTCAGCTCTATTAATACATCCCCACCACTAACTAACCACGGTTTAGTAGAGAGTGTTTGCAAACTAATTTGCGCGTCGGTTCGAGTTTGTTCCGTCGAGCCCGCTGTAGATATAGTTTCTTTTGCAGAGCAAGAAAATAGTAGAACCACACACAGGCCATAAAGCACGTATAAGCTGAGACGTTTATTAAAGAAATTGATAGGTTTCACTAGATTTATCCGGCCTATAGCATCATTGATTAACAATGATATTAATTGCATTGAGATTTGAAAGTATTGAAACTGAATTCTGCGATGTAGTATACATCGTCACATAACTACATTTAGCGGTACCAACATCAAGTCACTATCATTTTGAGGATTGCGGGCAGAATTGTAAAGCCTACTTCTCTAAACGAAGTTTTATAACAAGCCTTTCAACTTCTTCCCAGAGGAGTGTTAGAATGATTAAAACACTCCGTTACTTGGATAGAAAATCCAAGAGCTAATAATACGATTGTAAGGGAAGGAAGTGAAAGGGATATGAATGCTAAGAATTCGATTAAGCTAGTCGATGTCCAAAAAGCTGGCAAAATTAAAATTGATAAGAAATGTTCTAAATGCAAGAAATCAATCTGTTGTGTATCCATTAACCAAAAAATCCCTACGCCCAAAACCAAGGAAGATTTTGACCATTTGCTCTGGCAGGTTTCCCATGAAGGTATTAATATCTTTAAAGACTCTGACGGCTGGTTCTTGCATGTAGAGACTCGCTGCAACCATTTATTAGAGGGCGGCGTTTGTGGAATTTACGAAACTCGACCATGGGTATGCAGAGAATACGATAACGATTTCTGTGAATTTGATGAATCAATCGCAGAAGCTAGCGAACTTTTCTTTTCTACCCATAAGAAACTTGAAAAATATTGTAAAAAACGCTTCAAGAAATGGGATAAACGCTTTGAGATTTACGACTAAAAAGATCAAACTAGTAAGTTGCATAATTCAGGCATTCACCTGTCTGCTATTTTTGCTAAATTCAACTTTCGCCCAAGAAATCTCACTACAAGAACGCCTTGATGCTAGCGCTACAGCGTTAAAAACATTGGATTCATCCGCCCAATCTTGTCAAAGCGGCTTGAATTCCTCAGCTACTAGCGAAGCCAAACAAACCTGCGACGATTTTCTTGCCGCGATAGATGGAGAGCTATTGGCCAATTATTTGAGTAATTGCAGTGAATTAAAATCCTGGAGAGATGATTATGTCACAGCGACCCAGGCAGGTTCTGCGAATAGTTCTACTGACAATGAAACCACTAGCGAAGAAGATGCTATGTTTTTGCGGTTGTTGATTGGTATTGAATTTAATTGTGGAGAAAATGCACTACAGAAACGCACTCAATTTGTAGTCGACACTTTTGCTTTGCTACAAGACGGACAAATTCGCAATCAGCGAGCAGGTTCGACAGTCCGCCAGCGGTTAACTGAGTTGGAATTCAATTCAGTATCAAATCAAGAACGGAGAGCTCTGCGCAATTCGGTACAACAACAACAGTCGACACGGTCACAAGAAACGCAACGTCAATTTGATAACTTGCAGAATGAATTAATTCGACAGAAAATCCGCAATCAACAGTAATCTAATTGGATAGTTCTCAACGGCAATTCATGTTGAGCAAGTACTTACCATCAAGTCTAATAAAGCAAAAGAAAATCACCGTTGGTCAAGCCAGCTGCGGCAGGAAAGCTATATTTCGGAATCTCTATTTCATCCAGTGGCTCAGAGCCTAATTGCTTCCCCTGACTATCATACAATCGAAAATTTAGACGACCACCACGACTGTGGGCAATTGCTTCACCCCAAGCAATCAATTTCTCATTGTTATCATTAAAGGCAATAGTTGGGTTTTTTTGACGAGTTCTGGTGAATGGTTCTCCAACTGCTAAGGCTGGAGCTTCCCCGGAAATATTCAACTGCACAATTCGACTCGCAGTTTCAAAAACTAACCAATCTTGTTGCGCGTTATCCACCACAATATCATTGGTGCTCAATGG
>CAWKZI010000376.1:0-3399 GCA_963854365.1 Gammaproteobacteria bacterium | reverse complement strand
TGCTGCAACTGATTCTGGATGCCAGTCCAGCGGTAAAGTTTGTCTTGTTAATTCTGTTTTTTGCGTCGGTGGTGTCCTGGGTCATGATAGTGCAGCGATGGTTAGTACTGTCTTCTGCAACAAATGGTGTGCGCAGTTTTGAGCAAAGATTTTGGTCGGGGATGGATTTGACTCAGTTGTATAAAGAGGGGAGCCAAATGCAAAAGGAAGAGATTCAGGTTGTCGGTCTAGAGAATCTTTTCAGAGCGGGGTTCAAAGAATTTATGCGTCTGCGGCAACAAGGTTCTGTGGATAAAGAAGCGATAATGGAAGGAGCTCAACGGGCGATGCGGGTAGCATATTCTCGAGAAGAAGAGAAGTTAGAGAAGCATCTGGCTTTTCTCGCAACTGTGGGGTCGGTTACTCCCTATATAGGTTTGTTTGGAACTGTAATCGGTATCATGAATTCATTTCTTGGGCTGGCAACTCAGGGACAGGCTACTCTTCAGGTTGTTGCCCCTGGCATTGCGGAAGCCTTGTTTGCTACAGCGATGGGTCTTTTTGCCGCGATACCTGCAGTAGTCGCGTATAATCGATACTCGTCAACGGTTGATTCCATAACCAGCAGCTATATTACTTTTAGCGATGAATTTTCAAGTATTTTGCATCGTCAGATTCACACCAGCTAACGAAATCAGCTTGCCATTCATTAGCCCAATGGTATTAATAAAGTAGAGGAAGTGGTTCGACTATGGAGATGATGGTGCGCAAAAAGCGTAAACCAATGTCAGAGATTAATGTTGTTCCCTACATTGATGTCATGTTGGTTTTGCTTATAGTTTTCATGGTTACCGCTCCCTTACTCAATCAGGGGATCGAAGTTGATTTGCCTTCAGTTAACAACGAGCCTTTAGATATTGATGAAAATCTTGAAACTTTGGTGGTATCGATTACGTCAAATGGAGAATATTTCTTAAGTGTTGGCGCAACCGGTGGTGAAAGAGAATCTGTCAGTCTGGAAACCGTCGGTGAGCAAGTGCGTCGTATTCTTAACGCGAATCCAGATATTCAGGTATTGATAGAGGGTGATGAAGATGCTGATTGGGGAGCCATGGTCACTCTTATAAGCACACTTCAGCAGGCGGGAGTTACTAAGCCAAGTTTTATTACCCAGCCTTTAGACAGTCTCTGAGTTAGTTTCAGGCAGCTATGAATAATTCGTTTAATAATTTGGTGATCTATAATGGGTATCCCTTATCGGTAGTTGTAGCGCTTTTATTCCATATTTTTGTTTTGTCGATTTTACTTTACCTGCAATCGAATAGTAGAACGGATGTTCTGAATCTTGTTCAGCCCTCTGTGATTACTGCGTTATTTATTGATGAGAATCCGCAAGTTCGGAATGAACGAAACAGAGAACGTCAACGTTTGGAAAGAATTGAGCAGGAACGCTTGAACCGAGAGCAGGAACAGCAACGACAAGCTGATGCAGCAAGAGAAAGGGAGCAAGCTGAAGTTGCCGCACAGGAACAAGCAGAGGATACTGAACGTCAGCGCCAACAAGCTTTATTAGTGGAGCGTGAAGAATTGCAGCGGCAACAAGAAGCTCAGGCTCAGCTAGAAAGAGAGCAGGCAAGTATAGAAAATCAACGCAGAGAGCGTGCATTAGCTGAAGCAGATCGAGCGAGACAAGAAGAAGCGAATAATCGGGTGCGTCAGGCAGAAGAGGCTCAAGCAGCAGCTTTGCAGGCAGCAAGAACAGAATTGCAATTAGTTCAAAGTGCTACGGGCTTGATTCAGCAGATAGTGCAGGAGAATTGGTCGCGTCCACCTAGTGCTAGAAATGGTATGCGGGCTATATTGCAGATTAGGATGTTACCAACGGGGGAGCTAATTGAAGCGATTATTACTCAATCTAGTGGCGATCCAGCATTCGACAGATCGGCGGAAAACGCCATATACAGGGCAGCGCCATTCACAGAATTGCAACAATTGCCGATTAATATCTTTAATGCGAACTTTAGATCACTTTCGCTGATTTTTGAACCTGAGGATTTATTGAATTGAATATAAGGCTTAACTCGATGGTGCTGCTATTTTCGTTTGCTGTTTTGCCATTTACGATCAGAGCAGAATTAAGCATTCAGATCACCCAAGGGGTCGATAATCCAATTCCTATTTCGGTAGTTCCTTTTACTCTAGAAGGTGGCGGCGTTCTTAGTGAAGATATTGCTCAAATAGTAACCAATGATTTAGAGCAAGTGGGTGAGTTTCGAGCGTTGTCGCCTGCTAATATGCTTAGTTTACCGAGCCAAGAGAACGAAGTCTTCTATCGTGATTGGGGGATTCTAGCTCAGGATTATCTCCTGGTCGGGAAAATTGATCGAGATCTAGGCAGCCAGCTGATTCACGTACAATATGAATTTTTTGATATTAATAGAGAGATGAAGCTGGCTGGAGAAGTTTTGACTGGCAGTGTGACTCAGTTAAGAGATATTGGCCACGAGATCAGTAACGTGGTTTTTGAAGCAGTTACCGGCACACAGGGTGCTTTCACTACTGAAATCCTTTATATCGTGGCGGACTATATCAATCCAGAACTGACGAATTTTCGGTTAGAAAAGGCGGACTATGATGGCCAGAGAGCCCAAACACTACTAGAATCAGAGGAACCGATTATGTCTCCTAGTTGGTCTCCAACTGGGCAGGATGTAGCTTATGTCTCCTTTGAGACTGATTTGCCACGGATTTACATACAGAATATTGCTACTGGGCAACGTCGCCAGGTTACGAATTATCCGAACATAAACAGTTCTCCAGTCTGGTCTCCAGATGGGAGCAAGCTAGCTATGGTATTGTCAAAAGATGGAAGCCCTGATCTTTATGTTCAAGATTTGAACACTAACCAGCTTCAACGCGTTACAGACCATCCATCGATCGATACTGAACCTAGTTGGACCCCTGATGGTGGTTCTTTAGTGTTTATGTCTGATCGTACTGGACAGCCGCAAATCTATCAAATAGAGCTGGGTGCTAGCTCCTTCAATGTCGAACGGCTTACATATGACTGTTATAACTGTGCAAAAGCTCGATTTTTACCTGACGGGGTCAATCTAGTGCATGTGCGTCGGGAAACTAGGCAAAGCCCTCAATATCAGATCGCAATACTGAATATCGAAACTCTACGGGTAATTACATTAACAGATACTTCTTTGGATGAATCACCAAGTCTAGCTCCGAATGGGAGTATGATTATGTATGCCACTAAGTTTAACGGAAAAGGCGTACTGGACGCCGTATCCATTGACGGCCGAGTGAAGTTCCGTTTACCATCAACGCAGGGTGATGTGCGGGAGCCCTCATGGTCCCCGTTCTTGAATTAGAAGCTACTCATTTGGCAGCTATTTAACGAAAAGCTAC
>CAWKZI010000375.1:0-3402 GCA_963854365.1 Gammaproteobacteria bacterium | reverse complement strand
GGTGGGTCAGAAGCAGTATTATTTGGAGTATTAAAAGCTTATCCTCAGCTATATTGGCCTGCCTTGGGGGTTGCTTCACTTGGTAATACCTTGGGCGGCATAAGCTCTTATTTAATTGGGAGATTCCTGCCAGATGAAAAGGCATTTCTCAAAAAATATAGTAGTAGCAGACGTGGACTTGAGTGGGTGCGTAATTATGGGAGCCCTGTGATATTGCTGTCATGGGTTCCTCTGATAGGTGATGTGTTGTGTGTTGCGGCAGGCTGGCTTCGGGTCAACTGGCTATGGGTTCTGTTGTTCATGGTAGTTGGTAAATTTGCGCGTTACTGGGTAATCGCAACATTTTTAAGCAACTAGAAGATCGATAGAATTTTTTCTTCTTATGATTAGTTCTAACCAGATGATGGAGCTTATTTTGTAATTAATTTTTGTAATTCTCCGTTCTCGTACATTTCTGCTACGATATCCGATCCGCCGACAAAATTACCATTTATATAGAGTTGTGGAATAGTTGGCCAATTTGAATACTCTTTTATGCCCTGTCTAATTTCTGGGTTAGGAAGTACGTCAACAGTAAAGATATTGCTTGCCCCACAAGCATCAAGTATTTTTACAGCATGCGCTGAGAAGCCACACTGTGGATTTTCAGGGGTACCTTTCATGTAGAGAACTACAGGGTTAGTGGTTACTTGTTCACTGATAATCTCTTGCGTATTCATACTGATCCTCTCATCATATTAGTTACTATTTCTCATATGCTATGAAAAATAGCGCCAGTCTAAAAAAATTCTCTTCAACTTGATTAGGACGGCTAATTACAATAGTTTAACAGCTTTTTAAAGGGGCGGGTCATATCTTCCACCACTGACCCTCGATATTCCTGCTAAATCTGAGCGAGAAAAAATATTGATGAAGCCAGATTCTTTTAGTAATTGTTTGGTTATTTTAGCTTGATTGTAACCATGCTCTAATAGTAGCCATCCGCCTGCGTTTAGGTATGACGTAGCGGAAGAAATGATCGTTTGAATGCAATCCATTCCATCTTGCCCGGCAACTAGAGCTAGTTCTGGTTCAAAACGTAGGTCCTTCTGATTTAGATGGGGGTCATTCAGGGCAATATAGGGTGGGTTAGAAATGATAAGGTCAAATCTTTTTCTAGTTAATTCTCCAAACCAGTCACTCTTGATAAAATTGATGTTGTTTACACTGAGGCACTCTGCGTTTGTTTTAGCAATAGCTATGGCATCTGCAGAATTATCAGCTGCGGTAACATTGGACAGGGCCCGATGTTTCGCAATAGTTATTGCAATTGCTCCGCTACCAGTACCAAGGTCCAGTATTTCGCATGACATGCCTAAGGAAATCTTCTCTAATGCCAAGTCTACGAGTAGTTCGGTTTCTGGTCTGGGAATTAGTACAGAAGGTGAAACTTTAAACTTTATACTGTAAAACTCACACTCGCCAAGAATATAAGAGACTGGCTCGCCACTGGCGCGTCGCTTAACCAGTAATTGAAACGTATGTATCTGAATCGGAGTTAGATTTTGTTCGGGGTGGGTAATTATGCATGCATGATTTATTTTAAGAACATTTTGCAATAATATTCGTGCGTCATTATAGGAAATAAGAATACGCGCATGATTCAGTACATCCTCTATTGTAATGTATTGTTGTTTTTCAGAATTCATTTTATGGCGCCAGATCGGAGACAGAAGGCTCCGGATTCGAGGTCAGGAGTATTATCGGAGTGGGGTGGTCTTTTATTCTCCCATTGCCGCAAGTTGTTCCGCTTGGTGCTCTGATGCTAACGTAGAGCATAATTCGTTCAAATCACCATCCATAATTTGGTCTATCTTATAGAGTGTAAGGTTTATGCGGTGATCAGATATACGACCCTGTGGGAAATTATAGGTACGGATTCTTTCTGAACGGTCACCACTACCAATGAGTAATTTACGGGTAGCAGCCTGTTTAGCTTGTTGTTCACGCGTCTGTTTATCACGAATTCTGGCAATCAGAACACTCATCGCTTGTGCTTTGTTCTTATGTTGTGAGCGTCCATCCTGGCACTCAACAACAATACCTGTAGGATTATGAGTAATTCGTACAGCCGAATCAGTTTTATTGATATGCTGACCCCCTGCGCCAGATGCTCGGTAGGTATCAATTCTCAACTCAGAAGGGTTTAATACTACATCTGATATCTCATCTACTTCCGGCATTATTGCAACCGTACAGGCAGAAGTATGGATACGGCCTTGAGTCTCCGTAGAAGGGACGCGCTGTACCCTGTGACCACCTGATTCAAATTTAAGTTTAGAATAGGCGCCGTCACCTGATATCTGTGCAATAATTTCTTTATATCCACCAACCTCAGATAAACTCTGCGAAATGATCTCTATCTGCCACTGCTCGCGTTCGGCAAAACGGGTATACATACGGAAAAGATCCCCGGCAAATAGTGCTGATTCATCTCCCCCTGTCCCTGCGCGAATCTCTAGGAAAAGGTTGTGGTCATCGTTTGGGTCCTTGGGGAGTAATAATTTCTGCAATGCCAGCTCAATTTGTATAAGCTTTTCTTTCCCATTTCGGATTTCGTCTTCAGCAAATTCACGCATTTCAGCATCAGCAACCATCTCCTGGGCAGCCTGAATATCGCATTCGCCAAGTTGATATGAGCGATAAAGCTCGACTACCGGAACAATCTCGGCATGCTCGCGTGTAAGCTTACGGTAATTATTTAGATCAGAGGTTACATCTTCACTACTTAGTAGACCATCTAACTCTTCGAGGCGTGAGCTCAACTGTATGAGCTTGGAAGTGATGCCCTCGTTCATTCTAAACGATCAAGTTGGTAGAGCCGATTCACCATGTCGACAAGTTCATCTCGTTCATCTGCTGAAGCATGGTTTAGTACATCGGAAGGAGTATGTAAAAGTTTGTTGGTTAGGCTATTACTTAATGACTCCATAATTTTTTTTGAGTCTCCTCCTCTTGCTAAAAGTTTGAATGCACGTTCAAGCTCATGCCGACGATAATGCTCCGCTTGGCTACGTAATGCGCGGATAGTTGGGACCAATTCGCGAGATTCCAGCCAATGCATAAAATTAATAACATTTGAATCAATGATGGCTTCAGCCTCAACTACCGCACCTTGTCGTGAATCCAACCCTTCCTGAACAATGTCTGAGAGATCATCAACAGTATAGAGAAACACATCATCAAGCTCTAACACTTCCTGTTCAACATCCCGTGGCACGGCCAGGTCTACCATAAAAATCGGGCGATGCTTTCGTTTTTTAATTGCTCGCTCCATCATACCTTTTCCAAGTATTGGAAGAGGACTTGCTGTACAGGTTACGACAATGTCATGAAGAGCTAGCTGTTCGGGAAGTTCATTTA
>CAWKZI010000374.1:0-3418 GCA_963854365.1 Gammaproteobacteria bacterium | reverse complement strand
CATGGTCTCGACGTCGTGAATACACGCTGGGTTTCGGGCCTATACCCATTATTTTCAGTATTAATCTGTTCCTATGGTTTCGAGATGACTGGTTTTATCTGCAATTCTTGATGATTGCGGTGGGATTCATGGGTAAGGAATATGTTCGGTGGCAACGCGAAGGTCGAAGTGTTCACATATTTAACCCTTCTGCGTTTGCTCTTGGCTTATTTTCCCTAATTCTGATTATCACCAATACCACCCATTTAACATGGGGTCATGAAATTGCATCTACACTGACTTTGGCTCCTGGTATTTATACCTTTTTATTTCTGATTGGTTTGGTTGTGATGTATTTCTTTTCCATCACTCTAGTAGCTGGTGTTTCAGCGATATCTCTTTTTGCTCTAAGTGCACTTTACTCCCAAACTACGGGCGTACCTTATTTCCTCGATTCAGAAATCCCAGCCGCTGTTTTTTTAGGCCTGCATTTATTAGTTACAGATCCGTCTACTTCTCCTCGCACACCTTTAGGAAAAACACTATTTGGATTGTTATATGGTTTGGGAGTATTCGCTCTATATACAATATTAGGAAATCTTGGCGCACCAACTTTTTATGACAAGCTGCTTTGTGTCCCTTTGCTGAATCTTAGTGTTATAGCTATTGATCGTGCTGTGCGCTCTATTAAATCTGAGACAATTCTCAATCTTTGGAATCAGAACTGGTTTAAAGGTCGAGCAAACTTGGCGCACATGGGGATTTGGGTGGCGGTTTTTCTTGGAATGTCCTTGATCGGGAAAACTGATGGCAAGCACACCGGAGATAGCCTACCTTTTTGGGCTCAATCATGTAGCGCAGGATTACCGAATGCTTGTGGCAGGCTTCTTCAGCTAAAAGAAACTTATTGTGGAGACAATTCTGCGTGGGCTTGTAATGAGCTAGGTGCACATTACAAGGAAGGGGAAATAACAGAAATTGATATCGAACTATCTTTGGCTTACTTTGAGCGAGCCTGTGAATTAAAATATCAATTAGCTTGTTTTAATTTACTTGATCAAAATCTTCTCGGCCGGGGTGATCCCCAAGAATTAGACTTAAGATTATTGCTGCGTGAAGGAGGGCAGAATCTTATGAATGCCCCTCTATCTGAGTTGCATGCTAGGGCTTGTGAGCACAATTGGAGTTTTGCTTGTTCGATGGCACAGGTTTCAAATGGAATAAGGCTATGACTATTAAGCCTCCCTCTGCAGATGTCGAAGGACCAAATTCAGAGATTAAATTAAACAAGGTGCCAAGTCGCACTATCGGCATATCAGTAATGATCATATCGATATTTTTCACCGCTTACTGGATGAGCCTTCAAGGAAGTCTCATGGATCCAGTCAGTGAAGATATGGGATCGTCAGCCATTTTATTTGAAGGATTTCGATCAGATGCATGGCAGTTACCCGATGATGATTTTTTAGGATTTGTTGAAATATCGTCGGGTGAATTTACTATGGGCAGTAATCCTGCGGTTGACCGTATGGCTTATGAAAATGAGCGCTGGTCACCCAGTCGGCGACAGGGCAGCGTTGACTTACCAACTTATTATATTGCCCGATTTGAGACTACTAATGCCCAGTATCGTAAGTTTTTACTAGATACCAATGCGTCCACTAGCAACTCTGCTGCAGGCATTATCCCAATTACTAACATTACTTGGCCAGAAGCGCTTTCCTATGCGAGATGGCTGGATACCCAACTCCGACAGTCTTTGCTAACGCCGGAGCCTCTTCGTCAATTTCTAGCGGCAGGCGGAAGGGTGAATCTGCCAACTGAAGCAGAGTGGGAAAAGGCTGCTCGAGGCTCTGAAGCGCGCATTTTCCCGTGGGGTGCTCAACCAAGTGGTGCCTTTGCCAATTTTAACGGTACTGAATTGCTTGCAGTGGGATCTAAGGCTTGTCCAGATTGCAGTTATGGTCTGTCGGACATGGCTGGCAACGTTTGGGAATATACTCGAAGCCCAGCACAAGACTATCCTTATGACTCTAGCGATGATTTTCAACATTTAATTGAAGGCGCTCTCTGGGTCATGCGGGGCGGTTCTTATGCCGATCCAGCAAACGATGTACGAACGGCTGTTCGTGGCTCTGTAGGCCCCGGTGTGCGTAATAGTGCTATTGGCTTTCGGTTAGCAATTAGTCAGCTTTAATCTTATTTAATTCTTTAGTGTCTTGTTTTTGAATCTGTCTTTAATTTACTACAATTATTCAATATGCGAGTCAAAGCCATACAGCCTCTTATTGAGATTACTGTATAAAAAAGGGAAAACTTAAAGCTCTAAAGAATTTTTTCGATTCTTCTATCTAAAAAGCGGTCATTGTTTGTTAAATATCAATACTAGAGAAATTATTCTCAAGTTACATTGAGCGCTTTTTAGGGTCGGAAGTAAGTTCTTTAATCACTATATCTACTTTCGGTTTGGTAGTGCGAAAGTTAGAATTAAATTGCCTCCCCTTCGTCCCCGTGAGCCACCGCCGGAAGCTACAGTAATATATTCTTGGCCATCGATTACGTATACCGCGGGAGAGGCGAACACACCAGATCCGGTATTAAACTTCCAAAGTTCCTCGCCTGTCTCTGCATCAAAAGCGTAAAAATACCCAGCAGTATTACTTCCGGTGCCAACCCAGGCGATACCGCCTGCTGTAATTACCGGCCCTGCTTGACCATAACCTTCGTAAATTTGTCTCCACATTAACTCGCCGGTTGTTGGGTCATAGGCAGAAAAATATCCCTTTGGATCTCGTCCGGAATTAAAAGGTTGGTCGATCGCATTTACATAGAGATATCCAGTTGCTTTGCCATAGGCAAGCGGGCCATAACTGGAACCACCGCCGAAACCTGGTGCAAAAATTTGATTAGGGCCAATTGGGGTAAATTGCTCTACTAAGTTATTGGCTTCCATATGTTGGGCAGGGATATCGGTTGGATAAACCGGAGACACTGGCTCCATGCGATCGCCGTTAGCCTTATGTGGGATGGGCTGAGTAGGATAAGGCACTTCACCTTCAACATCTGTTTCAACAGAAACTGGTGTTTCGATAATTGGATGTACGGGTTCGCCAGTTTCTCGATTGAGAATGTATAGCCAGCTGTTCTTGTTTGCTTGAGCAAGAGCTTTTACCGGTTCACCATCTACTTCCATATCAAAAAGTACTGGCTGATTACCTGAATCATAATCCCAAACATCATGGTGAACTTGCTGATAATACCAGTCCAATCGCCCTTCATCGAGAGTAAGTGCAATTATCGAATCGGTAAATAAATTCATACCGTCTCTTTCAGTGCTGTCACCGAAAGGATTCCCAACAGCAAAGTAGACCATGCCCAGCTCTGGGTCGATTGAGGGGGTTTCCCAAATTCCACCACCATTACGTTCATTGCCAACCCA
>CAWKZI010000373.1:0-3421 GCA_963854365.1 Gammaproteobacteria bacterium | reverse complement strand
TCAGTCTTGGGCCGAAATTTGAAACAACTTTTGCTGATGCTAAACTAGCTAAATCGCCAGCTTCCTTAAAGTTCTTACCATTTGTTATTCCATAAAGAAATGCTCCAGCGAACATATCGCCAGCACCGTTGGTGTCAACGGCAGTTATTTTTTGTGAGATGATTTCTATTTCGTTCTTACCATCAAATAATAAAGCCCCTTCAGCTCCAAGCGTGATAGCAAATTGTCGAGCTTTGGTTTTTATTATGGCGATTGCTTTTTCGAGAGTTTCAGCTTCTGTCCACAGGAGTGCTTCCTGTAAGTTGCAAAATAACAAATCGACATAGGAGCCAAATACTTCATTAATGTCATTCTTAAAATACTGTAGCATAGAAGGATCAGAAAATGTCATTGCTGTTTTGACCTGATTTTCTTCAGCGAATTTCTTCAGTTCAATTAGCGCTTCTTTGCCAGTAGGAGAAGTCACTAGGTATCCTTCAAGATAAATATACTGGGAATTTTTTGCTGCTTCTAAGTCTAACTCTGCTGTAGAGATAGTTTCAGATACACCAAGGTAAGTATGCATGGTGCGTTCGGCGTCGGGACTGATCATGATCAGGCATCTGCCGGAGGTGCCTATTACTTGGTCGCTTTGGGTATTTGTTTGAATATTGTTATGGCCTAACTCAGAGAGGAAGAAATCACCGTTTTTATCGTTGGCGACTTTGCAGCAGAGATAGGCGCTACCACCAAATTGGCTTAGTGCATAAAGCGTATTCGATGCAGAGCCACCACCCGTGCGTTTGCACATGGTGTGCTGTTCGCTTAATACTCTCATCAAATGCTCTTGTTGCTCATGGGTAACTAATGTCATAAATCCTTTTTCTATATTGTAAGTCTCGAAAAATTTGTCATCTACTTCAAATTCTGTGTCCACCAGCGCATTTCCTATGCCATACACATCATACTTCGTCATACTTTGTTATCCGTTTTAAGTTAAATACTTTTGGTTTTATTTTTTGTTAATTTCTTTTTATCTTTACCTATTTAGGTTTCTAAATGTTATTTCAGCTGCTTCTAGAGTTTTTTGAATTTCCATTTTTCCGTGAGCAGCTGAAACAAAGCCTGCTTCAAAAGCTGAAGGAGCAAGATAAACACCATTGTTTAACATGTTGTGAAAGTAACTTTGGAACTTTGCTACATCGCTTTGCATGACTTGGGAAAAAGAGGTGATAGTTTCTTCTTCAGAAAAGAAACAGCCGAACATACCGCCGATTTGATTTGTTGTGAAAGGTATACTCGCTGCGGCAGCACGTTCTCTTAGCCCGTCTACTAAAGTCTTAGTCGTTTTGCCAAGTTCATCGTAGAAGCCTTTTTTCGAGATTGTATCCAGCATGGTTAGGCCTGCTGCCACAGCTAACGGGTTGCCAGAAAGCGTTCCAGCTTGATATACAGGTCCACTGGGGGCAATCATCGCCATAATCTCGCGCTTGCCACCAAATGCTCCAATAGGTAAACCACCGCCGATTACTTTGCCAAGGGTTGTTAAGTCAGGAGTGATGCCAAACACTGATTGAGCGCCACCTAGGGCAACTCGAAAGCCGGTCATTACTTCATCAAAAATTAATACACTGCCATGTTTACTGCAAAGACCCCGCAGAGATTGTAAAAAATTCTGAGAAGGTATAACGCAGTTCATATTGCCAGCTATAGGCTCGATGATGACACAAGCAAGTTCGTCACCCTGGTCTGCAAATAGTTCCTCCATTGCGCCAATGTCATTGTAAGGCAGCACATAAGTTAGGTCGGTATAGGCTTTAGGTACGCCGGCGGAATCAGGCTCGCCCAATGTAAGCGCGCCAGAACCAGCCTTAACCAGCAAACCATCTACATGGCCGTGGTAACAGCCTTCGAATTTTACAATCTTGTCGCGCTTGGTGTAGCCTCGCGCAAGACGAATCGCACTCATAGTTGCTTCTGTGCCAGAAGTTACTAGGCGTACTTGCTCTATAGATGGAACTAGTTCGCAGATCTTCGTGGCAATTTCAACTTCTGCTTCTGTTGAAGCTCCGTAACCGATGCCTTTTTTCATTTGATCTTGTAGGGCAGATATTACTTTGTCGTGGCAGTGTCCGAGAATGAGTGGGCCCCAGGCGCCAACATAATCTACATAGCGATTGCCATCGGCATCAATTAGATAAGCCCCTTCGCCTTCACTAAAGAACAACGGATTACCACCAACGCCTTTGAATGCGCGAACCGGCGAATTAACTCCACCGGGAATAAATTGAAGTGCCAGGTCATGCAGTTTCCTGGAATTTTCATTGCTCATGTAAATAGTACCTTTTATTAACTAGTAAAAACTTCTTAGAGAGTTGGCTTTACAACGATTAGTATAACGATGCCTACTAACATGAATACAGGAAGCTCATTGAAGATGCGAAAGAAGATATGGGTGCGCAAATTGTTGCCTTGCTTCAAGGCCCGCATGAAGTACCAGCAGTAGAATTGGTAAATGATAGTTAAGGCGACCAGTCCTAGCTTCACTTGCATCCACCACCAAACCATAAAATAACTGGAATTAGCGACGAGCATCCAAGTGCCAAAAACTATGGCTAGAAGTGCGGCTGGAGTCGTTATGCCCCAGAATAGTTTTCGCTCCATGATAACAAAGCGATCTTTGCTGACCTGATCTTCGCTCATGGCGTGATAAACGAACAAGCGCGGCAGATAAAATAAGCCACTGAACCAGCAAACAACGAAAATTATATGAAATGCTTTAACCCAGAGCATTAAGCCTCCTGTTTTCCGAAAATAGAAGCTATCACAGCTCCAAAGTTAAGTCTTGAGGATTGCAGTGTTCGCTCCTAAGCTGTTGATTTTACGCAATGAAATGAACCAATTTATTGCAATCTCTAATTTTTGCTCTAAGATACTCCGTCCGGCTTTTGACTAAGCAGGGAATTCCCAATTCAGCGGAACTCAGCGAATGGTAATCCACTGATCTTGACTAGCTAGAAGAAGGTAATAATCGTGATTAAGATAGGCATAGTAGGGGGCACAGGATATACGGGCCTAGAGTTATTGCGTCTACTAGCTACGCGCAAAGACGTAGAGATTATCTGTGTAACTTCTCGGGAATTACGAGGCACACCTATAGCCAATCACTTCGCCAGTTTTCGCGGAGCCACGAACCTGATATTTTCTTCCCCAGATAGTGAGGATCTGAGTTCCTGCGATGTGGTTTTCTATGCAACGCCTCATGCCGTTGCAATGAATACCGTTGCTAGCCTCCTGGATAAAGGCGTGCGCGTTATCGACCTTTCAGCGGATTTTCGGATTAAAGATATCAAACTATGGGAGCAGTGGTATAAGACTCCCCATGTAGCTCCGGATCTTGTGGCTGAGGCTGTGTATGGTCTGCCTGAAGTAAATAGAGAGG
>CAWKZI010000372.1:0-3424 GCA_963854365.1 Gammaproteobacteria bacterium | reverse complement strand
GACTAATGCAGTAAGCGTAAATTTTGATCATACATCAGGGATTTCGAATGATATTTTGGGTGTCGGATCTCACCGAATTATAATTATGGATAATGGTGATAAATTGGTGCAGCGTTTTCTCCAATATCAACGTCCATTTAGCTTTGCGTATCTAACTGACATGGGAAAATCCACTGTCGAAGCGCCATTGGATTATTCTATTGCGAAATATGTGCTGAAAGATGCCGGAGATAGTAGAACTTTACTTAAAGTGGCCATAGTTTATAAATCAAGCACTCGATTATTAGCATTCTTTGTGCGACGAGCTTTCAATTCTGTATTACAACGAGATTTTGAGAAAGCCGCAGAGGTAATCAAAGTTGCTTACCAGGAAGACAAGGTAGAATAGTTACTAAGCGTGGTGAGTAATTTCTTATTAATTCTGGCTACCTAATGCTTAGAACTATCCTTCATTTTCCCTGATTTCAATAATAATAGAATATTTTGCGTGAACATCCTTAGTTCCTATTAGATAAAAATTTCATCGCTCATCTAAAAGATAGTTATCTTCTATTAGCTCGCTATCACTATTCAATAATCGCTTGCTGAATCGCATTTTCAAAATCGTACTGAGTTCCGCCGTGGGGTTGTTGCAGAAACAATACTCCGGTCAATTTTTCTTCTGGATCACTCCACGTCCTTGTTCCAAAAGCCCCCATCCACCCAAATGCGCCAGCGCTGCGGCGAGCGCCTGCTGCAATAGGATCCTCGGTAACATAAACCGTGTAACCAAATCCAAGACCATCTTGCACGCGGCCAATTCCCTCGTAAAGCCCTCCCGCCTGATCAGTTCCCATCATACGAATTGATCGAGGGCTTAAGAGACGATTGCCGAAAAGTTCTCCATCGTTCACCAACATTTGTTCGAACTTCAAATAATCTTCAGCGGTACTGTTGAGTCCGGCAGAGGCAGAAAAGTAATTCGTAGAATTATCAAAAAATCGGGACATATCGCGACCATCGATTACTACACGTCGGTCTCTGTATTCTTCGGGTACATTGAACCAGGTGTTATTCATATCAAGTGGTTCGAAAATGCGCTCTTTGATAAATTGATCGAAGGCTTGTCCAGAAACAATTTCTACAATCCGTGCCACGACATCGAGCCCAACTAATCCACTGTACGACCAACGCGAACCCGGCTGAAAGTCTAGTGCGCCAGATGCGTAACGAGCCATTTCAGTTTCCAGGGTTCTATCTGAAGGGAGAGGAAAGGGAGCCTGTATCTGTAATGATGTTCCCAGACCGCCTGTTCCGAGGCCTGCAGTATGGGTTAAAAGGTCATGGATTGTAATTTCTCTATGCGCTGGAACAAGTCGGTGTTCTGGAAGATTCTCCCGGTCGATGCGTCGGGGGCTAATATTTTCGTCTACAGGGGTATTGAGCACAGCAACCTGCATATCAGCAAATTCTGGAATGTACTTCGATATGGGGTCTTCGGGCCGAATGAGGCCCTCTTCGATCATCATCATTGCCGCTACGCCTAATACGGGTTTGCTGGAGCTCATCATGATAAAGATAGAGTCTTCTTGCATCGGTTTATTGTTTTGTACGTCCATTAGGCCATGAGATTCAAAATGTATTAGCTTGCCCCGGCGAGCTACCGCTGTGACAGCACCTTGAATATCCCCAGCATCGATATGTCGTTGCATGACCGCGTTTATCTGTTCCAATCGCTCTGATGACATACCTACTTCTTCAGGAGCAGCCCGAGGAACGTCAGCCGCTAAAACCGAATTTGCTAACAATAGGCTGATAATAGAAAGAGCACTGAATTGGGTTAATTTTGTTTTTCTCATAATGCTGTCTGCTTTGTTAGGAGTTCATTTCGAGTGTATGCAAGTAAGAAGGTTTTGTCCAAATCTAGCAATTCCCTATATTAACCTTGCCTGGCAGGCCTGTATTCCTGATGAATTAACGAAGGCCTGTGTTAGGATTAATTAGTCTTACCGTAGGTGCTAATGTTTTAATAACAATTAAAGTACAAGGGAGATGCCTAAAGTGCTGTACTTCTTGCCCCAATCTCGCATGCTTTCTGGAATTGCGAGGCTTTCGATGCTGATGACTTCACTGCTGGTCGGTGGGCCCCTCTGCGCCGCCGAAGTTCGTGAGTCGATAGGCTGGCAGCGCTCTTTTCTTGATCAGTACTGTGTGGCTTGCCACAATGACGTAGTTCGCGAAGCTAACTTCACTCTACAATCAATTGCTTTGGATCAGGTTGGCACTCGCCTAGAAGAGGTGGGTACCTGGGAAAAAGTAGTCCTCAAACTCCGTGCTAGAGAAATGCCCCCGCCTGGTTTGCCTCGACCGGATGCCCCAATCTATGACCAACTAGCAACGTGGCTAGAAACTGCACTCGATACGGCTGCAGCAGCCTCACCAAACCCTGGTCAACCTGCAATACATAGATTGAACCGAGCTGAATACGTTAATGCTATTCGAGATTTATTGGATCTGGAGATTGATGGACGCGAATATCTTCCAGCGGACGATTCCGGTTACGGCTTCGATAATATTGCAAATGTGCTGACGCTTTCGCCAAGCTTGCTTGAGCGCTATATGATAGCGGCTGCGAAAATCAGCCAATTAGTTGTCGGTGATCCTAATTTATTACCCACAGTTAAAAGCTATGAAATGCGCCCAACTCTTATTCAAGAAGGTCGGATGAGCGCGGAACAACCCTTCGGCACAAGGGGCGGCAACTCCATTTCACATTATTTCCCTCTAGATGGTGAGTACCGAGTAAAAATTCGTTTGGCACGCACACACGCTAATCAAATCATCGGACTAGCTGATTCTCATGACATTGACGTTCGGTTTGATAGAGAAAGAATTGCCAAGTACAAAATTGGGGGTGAGGGCATTATCAATCCCTGGGCTGCGGTTATGTATGCCTCTGAATATGAGCAGACAGCTGACGATGGTTTAGAGTTGATGCTCGATATCCAGGCCGGTACTCATTCATTGGCTGTTGAGTTTCCAGAAAAGCGGGGTTTGCCAGAAGGATTGCTAGAGCCACGGCTTTCCTCAGCTTCTTACGAGTTTGCCGGAGATAGAGATATGCCGATGGCGCTGGGCAGTATCGAAATTTCTGGTCCCTACAATGCTACTAAACCAAAAAGTACGCCGAGCCGTGACCAATTATTTCTCTGTGAGCCGGTGGGAACAGACGCTGGGGATATGGCTTGTGCTACAGAGATAATTTCTACTTTAGCAAGGCGTGCCTTTCGTCGGCCAGTTACTAATGATGACCTTGCATCTCTGTTGAATTTCTATTCCAGCGGCAGAGCTGAAGGTGGTTTCGAAAGAGGTGTTCAGCGGGCATTGCGCGCTGTATTGGTCGACCCCGAATTTTTATTTCGGTTTGAATCAGACCCTCGCGATA
>CAWKZI010000371.1:0-3439 GCA_963854365.1 Gammaproteobacteria bacterium | reverse complement strand
TCGCTCGCTCCGAGTCATCATGACCATGATATTGGAGAGCCTATGGGTATCCGTCTCGATGTTGAGCACCTTGTTGCCTTCCCCAAGCTGCCGCTTGCCTAGTTGCCGCTGAGATTAATGCGCGGTGTTTTATGACAGTTGCGAAAGCCTTGGGTATGCGAGGTGCTGTCAGCTTGTTTACATCAATTTATTGAGGCGTATAGTTCAATAATGAAGAACTTTACCTTTCTCATTCTTGCAATTTTAATATCTTTTTCCTCCTATTATTTTTATTTTAAATATTCTTTTCTCAGTAACTTAAAAGCTAATTCTGAGACAGTGGAAACGAGTTTAGGTTCTGTTGAATACACCCTGAAGGGAAACAATGGTCCAGTTTTACTCTTCATTCATGGAACGCCTGGCGGGTACGATCAAACGACTGAGGCGACAGATAAGTTCAGAGTATTGACTCCATCAAGACCTGGATACCTACGAACATCTATTCTTCTTGGGAAAACTCCTCTTCAGCAAGCCAAGGTTTTTAAGACACTACTTGATGCTTTGGGTATCGATAAAGTAATAGTAATGGGTGTTTCTGGTGGTGGCCCGTCATCTTTGGAATTTGCTGCAAAATTTCCAGAAAAAACACATGGGTTGATTGCTTTTGAGGCAGTAAGCTACGCAGAAGATTTTACTGAAACTGATGCAGAAATCATTGGCGCATCTGATTTTAGTCTTTGGCTCCAACTTGCTTCTATTTCTTTTCTGAGCAATAAAAATCTTGCTTCTGCGATTCTTCCTAATTCAAAAAACAGGGAAAAACTTCTTAATAAACCCCAAAATATAGAGGAGCTAAAAAGATTAGTATGGTCAATTTGGCCCTTAAGTGAAAGACAAGAAGGTATTAAAAATGATTACAAGCAATTTTCAAATTTCTCCTCTCCATTAAATGAAATTACAGTCCCGACATTAGTTATTCATGGAAATGAAGATATTAATGTGGACATAAGTCATGCAACAAATTTAATTGAAAATATTAAGGGTGCTGAGTTATATACAGTAAAGGGAGGAGATCATTATATGAGCTCAACTCATGCCGAAGAAATAAATCTTTTGATTGAAAAATTTATCCTTAAATATAGCCTTCAGTAGCTTGAGCTTTTGGAAGAAGTAGAAGAGGATTAAGCTAACTAATCAGGAGAACACCAATGAAGAAATCACTCTTACTAGCAGCAGCTCTTGCGTGTTCAGGTGTAGTAGCTCAAGAGAAACAAATCTGGGCTTGTCAGCAAGTGGCGGGAACACAACTTATATGGGAAGACGGGGCTTGGAGGCAGGTGGGTGTAGAGCCGACATCTATCCTGCTCAGATTAGGCGGTAAATATTCCAGCTATAGAATGTCGGAAGAGGAGCGGCTCCTAGATTGCTCGGAAGCCTTGAGCGGGAAGGTTAGCTGTTTAGATTCGCTCAGCTCCAAACTCATATATATTGATCCAACCTCTGGCAAGATGGGAAGGTCTACCTTGTTTGGTGCAGCAGAGGCTGGTGATAGCAGGAGCGCATTAGCTACCGAAGTTTACAACTGCGCTAAGCTCTAAGCAGGCCCAACCAGCACCCACCCTATGGGGCACACCCCGATAAGTCAGAATGGTTCCATCTAACCCCTATACATACTATTGTGGAAGAATGGTTCGCTAACCAGATATGACTAACTACAATAAGGCCCGTAATCAGTCAGCAGCTAGTTATTCACAGATGAAGTCTGCCCAAGGAATAATGATGAAAATCGCTGGAATTCTCACGCTTCCCCTGATCTTGTTGAGCTGCACGCCAGAGTCAATCGACCCTGATATTCCATTCAGTAGCAACTGGGATACCTATCTCGGCGACAACGCTCGCACTCACTATTCCCCGCTCACCCAGATCACTCGTCAGAATGTCGAGCAACTCGAACTTGCCTGGTCCTATGATTCAGGCGAATTGCGTGAAGGCGGCTCCACTATGTATACCAGCCCACTCGTAGTCGATGGTGTGCTCTATAGTCTCTCGCCCAAACTAGTAGCCTTTGCCCTAAATGCCGCTACCGGAGAAGAGATCTGGCGCTATGACACCGGGGGCAATGGCGCTCCACAAAGAGGCCTGATGTGGTGGCAAGAGGGCAATGAGAGACGTCTCATCTATGCGGCCGGTCGAGAACTGATTGCACTCGATGCTGGCACTGGAGAACCGGTAGAGAGCTTTGGTGAAGATGGCCGTTTAGACCTGAGACCATCAGCTGATGTAGGTCCTTTCTTCACCAGTGTTCCCGGTATCGTGTTTGAAAATATGTTGATCATGGGTTTCTCCACTAGCGAAAGCTCCACTTCACACGCTGGCATGATCCGAGCATTTGATGTCAGAACCGGCGCTGAGATCTGGCGCTTTAACAGCCTGCCGCTCACTGGTGGATTAGGCTCTGACACTTGGGAAGAAGGAGCACTATTGAATTCAGGAGGAGCAAATAATTGGACCGGCATGACTTTGGATGAAGAACGTGGTTTGTTGTTCGTTCCGACAGGCTCAGCCACACCTGATTTCTACGGTGCTTCTCGCAAAGGAGACAATCTCTTCGCCAATAGTCTGGTCGCCTTGGACGTGCTCACCGGCAGTTACCGTTGGCATTATCAGACCATTCGTCATGATCTCTGGGATCGCGATCTCCCCTCGCCCCCTACTCTGGTGCAACTTGAACGGAATGGCGTATTAGTCGATGGTGTTGCGGTAACTACCAAGTCAGGTCATTTATTTCTGTTCAATCGCGATACGGGAGAATCACTCTATGACATCTATGAAGTGGACGGCATAGCGAGCACATTACCCGGTGAACAGGCTGCCGACTCTCAGCCAGTTTCATCCGTCGCTTTTACCCGTCAAGAATTTGAAATGACCACCCGCAATCAGGAAGCTATCGATCATGTTACGGAGGTCGTAGCACCTCTCGATCGACGACCCTGGGCCCCACCGACTACGGCAGGAATACTGTTCTATCCCTCCTACGACGGAGGCGCCGAGTGGGGAGGATCTGCTTACGATCCAAATGGACACAAACTGATACTCAATGCACAGGAAATTGGAGGCATTATCCGCCTCTTTGAAATACCTGTAGGGTTTAGTAATCGAGGTGTTTTTGCAGAAAATTGTGCAGGCTGCCACGGAGAAAACCTCGCTGGAACGGAGCGAGGAGTCGATCTAACGGGCATCAGGGATCGATTTTCGACAGCGGAAACTCGAGAGCTCATCGTTGAAGGCCGCGGAGCCATGCCTTCATTTGGCAGCCTCGAGCAGGTCGAGATCAACGCCGTTGTATCCTATATACGCGATCCAGAACAGGAGGATGCCGATCAACCGAGCAGCGAAATTGATTATGCCTTCGCTGGCTATCTGCGGGTAAGAGATCATGAAGCCTTGCCGGGAAACACGC
>CAWKZI010000370.1:0-3444 GCA_963854365.1 Gammaproteobacteria bacterium | reverse complement strand
AGTTTGCCGGCTATGGTTTTAACAAATCTCATTCCGCTGCCTATGCTATGGTTTCTTATCAAACAGCATGGCTGAAAGCACATTATCCCGCATATTTCATGGCTGCAGTGCTCTCGGCGGATATGCAGACCACTGACAAAATCGTCACACTGATTGATGAGTGCAGATCAATGGAGCTAACGATCGTACCTCCTGATGTGAACATAGGACAATTCAACTTCACAGTGAACGATTCCGGCGAAATCGTTTACGGCTTGGGCGCAATAAAAGGCCTGGGCGAAGGGCCAGTTGAAGGCTTGCTCGCTGCTAGGAAAAATGGACCATTTACGTCGTTGCTGGAATTGTGTGAGCGAGTTGACCCACAAAGTGTTAACAAACGAACTTTACAGGCTCTAATAAAATCAGGCGCACTCGACTTTTTTGTAGAAGGAGATATTGATAATTCGAGAGCCTTATTGTCAGTTATGTTGCCATCTGCGATGCAGGCTGCAGAGCAAAGCTGCCAAAATGTTGCTAGTGGAGTTGAAGATTTGTTCGGTGAAATAGCGCCAGCTGAGCCGACTCACTTTTCCGATGCTAATTCGAGCTTTAAATACCGTCCATGGGCTGAGCAGCAAAGGTTGTTGGCAGAAAAAGAAACCCTTGGTTTGTATTTGTCAGGCCACCCTATTGACGAATTTCTTCCGGAATTAGCAAACATTACTAAGGACAGAATTGCTAGATTGAGACCAGAGCGCGGGCCGCAATTGGTAGCAGGTCTTCTCCATGGTGTACGTGCTATGAAGAATAAGGCTGGAGATACAATTGCCTTCCTGACTTTGGATGATCGTAGTGGTCGATTTGAGATATCTTTGTTTGCAAAAGAATATGAAAAGTTTAGAGATGTACTGCAAAAAGATATAATTCTCGTAGTTGAATGTATTGTAAGTGTGGATGACTACAGCGGGGGAATTCGAGGTCGGGCTAAACACGTTTTGAGCTTGGCGCAGGCTCGGAAGAAGTATGCGAATCGTCTTGCTTTGAACCTTAGGTCCGACTCTTTGCCCCGTGATTTTTGTCAACATTTAGCGTCCATTCTTGCTCCTTACAGAAAGATAAACGAAATCCTAGTTGTTCCCCCTCCTCCCGGACCTCTCTCTACTGCAAATTCCAGCTCTATTCCAGATTCGTTATCTAATTCCAAAGACATAAGTTCAGTATCGGAATGGCATAATGCTACTGAAGTGTCTGCAGACAAATCTATCGATGGTTGTCAGGTCGTCGTGAACCTCCAACGCCAGAGCTCGAGGGGATGTATAATGCTAGGTCGAGATTGGCTAATTTCGCCTACTGACGATCTTATCCAACAATTAAGGTCGGAGTACGGTAAAGATAAAGTTGTATTGGCCTACAAGAAACCTAGTTCTTTGAACTAGTCACAGATTCACTTCATATAAATATTGAGAACTATAAGAATATTATGGACCCAAATTATCTTGAGTTTGAACAACCTATCGCTGAGCTCGAAGCAAAGATTAGTGAATTAAGACTCGTGGGGACTGACAACGAGATTAATATCAGTGAAGAGATTGAAAATTTAAAAAACAAGAGTTTAAAGCTCACAGAAAAAATCTACACTAATCTGTCCTCCTGGCAGATTTCTCAGGTGGCCAGGCATCCTTTACGCCCTTACACTCTTGATTATATCGAGCATATTTTTACTGATTTTGATGAGCTCCACGGTGATCGCTTATTTGCCGATGATCCCGCAATTATAGGTGGCGTTGCAAAAATAGATGATCGTCCGGTGATGGTCATTGGGCACCAAAAGGGCAGAGGTACTAAAGAGAAAGTTCGACATAATTTTGGCATGCCCAGACCTGAAGGTTATAGAAAAGCCCGGAGATTAGTGCATCTAGCAGAGAAGTATCGCCTGCCGGTTTTAACTTTTATTGATACGCCGGGTGCCTACCCTGGAGTGGATGCTGAAGAGCGTGGTATTAATGAAGCTATAGCTGAAAATATGGCAATGATGTCACGTATTAGAACGCCGCTAATAGCAACTGTGACGGGTGAGGCTAACTCAGGTGGTGCAATTGCAATCGGCGTATCTGATCAATTAAATATGTTGCAGTACTCCACTTATACCGTCATAACCCCAGAAGGCTGTGCAACAATATTATGGAAATCCTCAGAGTATGCTTCCCAGGCTGCCGAAGCGATGGGGGTAACATCAGTTCGACTAGAAGAATTGGGTATTGTAGATAAAACTATTCCTGAACCTCCTGGTGGAGCGCATCGAGATGTCGCTGCCGCTTCGGTCAATATCAAGCTTGCTCTTCTAGCCCAGCTTGACCGCTTGCAGTCAATGGACCTGGATGCTTTGGTGGCGCGCCGTTACGATCGATTGATGAGTTACGGAATAAGTTCTCGATAAGGAGCGGTGGATATAAAATTTGATGTTAAATTGGCTACCAAGGCGACGTTACTCTTTTCCTTTTTTTTAGTACTGACCA
Source organism: Gammaproteobacteria bacterium (assembly GCA_963854365.1). Classification (GTDB taxonomy): domain Bacteria; phylum Pseudomonadota; class Gammaproteobacteria; order Pseudomonadales; family Pseudohongiellaceae; genus UBA9145. The sequence goes on along the minus strand of CAWKZI010000370.1, from coordinate 949 downwards.
CCCATGTTTTCAGCTATGAATTTTGATCTAGATAATCTTGCAGGGATTCTTGAGGAGATGCCTCCATCATGCTCTGTCATGATTGGGCTCAGTGGCGGAATGGACTCAATAGTCCTGCTCCATGCCCTTCATCAATTGCGGACTGAGGGGAGGCTAGGATTCTCCTTGCGTGCTTTGCATGTTAATCATGGTTCGCAGCCAGAAGCTAATAATTGGGTCGATCATTGCGTAAAGATTTGTTCCCGTCTGGAAGTTCCGCTGCGAATCGAAATCATAGATATTCACACAACTAGCAATGCCGGTTCCGGAGAAGATAGCCACGGTAAACGTTCAGGTAAGATCTCCAACTTCGAGAATGTTGCTCGAGAGGCTCGATATGCGGCCTTTGAAGTCAATCTCAGGTCAGATGAAATATTGTTGTTGGCTCACCACCGAGATGATCAAGCAGAAACGCTTTTATTCCGACTTATGCGAGGGGCTGGCACCAAAGGGCTGAGCGCAATGCCCAAAGTAAGAAAGCTTGGAAAAGGGTTTTTATTTAGACCGCTACTCGATTTTCATTGGAATGCATTAAAGAATTGGGCCAAGTTGAACAAGCTGCAGTGGATCGTCGATGAATCTAACGAGAACATAAGCTTTGATCGGAACTTCATTCGTCATAAGCTTCTCCCTATTATCGAACACCGCTGGCCGAATTATCGAGACAGTTGGAGCAAGACTATTGAATTGTCAGCTGAATCGGAGTCAATGCTCCAAGAATTAGCTGGACAGGACTTTCAGATCGTTGCAAGCGCCCAACGAAACGTAATTTTATTGGAGCCTTTGCAAAGTCTATCTAAGCCTAGGCAGAGAAACTTAATACGCTACTGGCTACGGCAATTCGAGTTGCCAGATCTTGGTTGGAATAAATTGCAATATCTTTGCAATGAAGTTGTAACAGGTAAGGCGA
>CAWKZI010000369.1:0-3447 GCA_963854365.1 Gammaproteobacteria bacterium | reverse complement strand
AAACGATATGTGGATCTAATTGTCAATGAATCTTCAAGAGAAGTATTTAAAAAGCGTTCGCAAATAATCCGGATTATTCGTCGCTATTTTGAAGATCATGGTTTTATGGAAGTTGAGACACCAATGATGCAGGTTATTCCTGGCGGCGCTACCGCTCGACCGTTTATTACCCATCACAACGCGCTCGATCAGGACATGTATCTGCGTATTGCGCCGGAATTGTTTCTTAAAAGGTTAACAGTTGGAGGTTTTGAGAAAGTATTTGAGCTTAATAGAAATTTTAGGAATGAGGGATTATCCACTAGGCATAATCCAGAGTTTACGATGCTTGAATTTTATGAAGCCTATGCCTGTTATACCGACTTAATGGATTTAACTGAGGATCTATTTCGGAGCATTTCCGAACAGTTATCAGGCGGCATGGAGATTGAATATCAAGGTAGCAGGTATGACTTTTCTCATCCTTTCCAGCGCTTAACCGTGGTGGAGGCTATTAAAAAATATTGTGGAATAAGTGATGATTCGTCTTTTTCGACAAAAGAAGCCCTAATCGAGCTAGCTGAAAAGCTTGAAGTACATATTGATTCAGCTTGGGCTAAAGGTAAAATTTTAATGGAGGTATTTGAACAAAAGGTCGAGGCACAACTAGATCAGCCTACGTTTATTACTCAATACCCGATTGAAGTTTCGCCGCTGGCAAGGTGCAATGAAGAAAACCCAGAAGTAACTGACAGGTTTGAACTTATTATCGGCGGTCGAGAACTTGCTAATGGATTTTCTGAGTTAAATGACCCCGAAGATCAAGCTTCTAGATTTAAGGCCCAGGTTGCCGAGAAAGAGTCTGGAGATATCGAAGCCATGCATTTCGATGATGACTATGTCACTGCCCTAGAATATGGACTACCTCCTACAGCTGGTGAAGGAATTGGGATTGATCGTTTAGTGATGTTGTTCACTAACTCGGCATCGATCAAAGATGTTTTGCTATTCCCCCATATGCGCCCTCAGAGCGAAAATAAAGAGTAAATGATATTACCTCTCGAGTGATTAAATTAGAACCCGTTTGGAAGCTGGCGTTGGAAGAAGAATTCAGTTCGGCTTATATGAATGAATTGTCGCGTTTTTTGCAGCAAGAAAAAGCCAGTGGCAAAGTCATCTATCCACCTGGAGATGAAATTTTTGCTGCCCTGAACTCAACACCTTTAGATCAGGTAAAGGTAGTAATTCTTGGACAAGATCCATATCACGGCCCAGGCCAGGCTCACGGACTATGTTTTTCAGTAAAACCTGGCGTCGTAGTGCCACGTTCCTTAAAGAATATCTACAAAGAGCTTGCTGCTGATATCGATTTTAAGGCACCGGCTCATGGAAACTTGAACCACTGGGCAGAACAAGGGGTTTTATTGCTCAACTCCGTGCTCACTGTCGCTTCTGGTAACGCTGGATCTCATCAGGGGAAAGGCTGGGAAAAGTTTACTGATAGAGTAGTGCGGGTGTTAAACCATTCTTGTAGTAATTTGGTTTTCTTATTATGGGGTAGTTATGCGCAAAAAAAAGGAGCAATGATCGACAATATAAAACACTGCGTATTGCAATCTCCTCACCCCTCTCCTTTATCAGCGAGTAGAGGTTTTTTTGACAACCACCATTTTTCTCAAGCCAACGAGTACCTTCATCTGCATAATAAATTAGCGATAGATTGGCAATTACCACTCGAAGTTGAAGCAGCAATGGATATAAATTCATGAAAGATCAGTGTTGTGTGATTGTGGGCGCAAGCCATGCTGGTGTAAGTCTTGCTATTCAATTGCGGCGAGAGGGGTGGGTAGGAAAGATAAAGTTGATCAGTAAGGAAAGTGAACTTCCTTATCATCGCCCGCCAGTGTCTAAAGACTTGCTTGCTGGCACTAAGGGCATCGAGCAAATACGCTTGCGACCCGAGAAGGTATACCAAGACAACGAGATAGAACTTCTACTAGGACGGACCGCCACAGGAATTGATATAGGGCAAGAATTGATACGAGTTAATGATGAAGATATTAAGTATGAGAAATTGGCGATCTGCGCTGGGGCTAGGCCCCGGGAATTAGTCCTGGGTAGAGAGCAAGAGAAAATATTCTATTTGCGAAATTATGCTGATGCTCTGGCAGCAGCGACCCGAATTTCGGAAAAACAACGAGTGATAATCATTGGTGGTGGTTACATAGGCTTAGAGTCGGCGGCTGTGCTTCAAGCAAAAAATGTAGATGTCACTGTGCTTGAGCGTGAAGAAAGAATTCTTCAACGAGTTACTAGTGAGCCCATGTCGAAATTTATGAGCAAACTACATCAAGATCAAGGTGTTTCAATAAGAACTGGGGTACAAATTGAAAGTATCTCAACGGTTGGGGGCGAGCAAGTTGTTCACTGTAGTGATGGCAAAATATTTAGGGCAGACTTTTTGATTATTGGAGTTGGGATTCTTCCTAATACCGAATTTATTTCAGACTCAAAGATCGAATTACAGGCAGGGTCTATCGTCGTAGACAAATTCGGCCAAACAACCTGTCCTCATATATATGCAGCAGGGGATTGCACGATTCATCCAAGTCTGATTTATGGGCGGATGTTAAAGTTGGAATCAGTACAAAATGCAAATGATCAGGCGAGGGTTGTCGCAGCAAATATTTGCGGGAAGGAAACGATTTATGATGTAGTTCCTTGGTTTTGGTCCGATCAGTATTCGATCAAATTACAAATGACTGGATTGGGCCAAGGTTTTGATGAAATAGTAGTCCGAGGTGATATGGACGCTGGTCTTAAATCTAGTTTTACGTTGTTCTATTTGCGTGAAAAAATTCTGTTAGGAACTGACTGTGTTTCCAGGCCGAAAGAATTTATGGTCAGTAAGCAATTAATTAAAAATAGGTCGGTTCTCGACTCATCAATCCTTGCAGATGAATCAGTTGAGCCGCTCAATTTTTTGAGCTAATTCTATATTTTTCGGCTTGGTTATTAGCCTTGATAGCTGCAACCGCTTGTACAGGTTTCTCTAATTTCAACTTCTGACAATTGAGGTAGAGCGGGGTGTAGTTTTTCCCAAACCCAACGCGCGATATTTTCACTTGTTGGGTTTTCCAAGCCTTTAATTTCATTAAGATAGTGGTGATCGAGTTGTTTGCGAATAGGCTTGAATGCACTGCTTATATCACAGAAATCCATAACCCAGCCGCTATCTGTCCCTACTTCACCCTCAACACTTATCCGTAATGTGAATGAATGACCATGGAGTCGAAAGCATTTGTGATCTGATGGTACGTTTGGCAATCGGTGTGCGGCTTCGAAACTGAATTCCTTGAAAATTTTCAAAATAAAGGCTCGTTGCTGGCTTTTGAGGCCGCACAGTTTATCTAGAGAATCGGTCTATGTATAGACTCTTTGATATTGAATTTTTACTCGATACAGCGT
>CAWKZI010000368.1:0-3448 GCA_963854365.1 Gammaproteobacteria bacterium | reverse complement strand
TTATCGTTACTGATTATAGTATTTTGTCCCTATCAAATATCGAATTTTTTACGAACTACCTAGGATTTCTACTTTTTATTATTGAGTGGGCGTACACATGGTTCTGGAATGCGTTCTTAGACTGGGTTTTTTCTCTGCCATTTATTATACATCAGGCAATTAAGGCAATAGTGAGCACTTGGCTTGGTTTTTGGATTCTAAAGAATGTGAAGAAAGTGGGTGTTGATTACTAATCCCAAAAATTTGAAAGGGGTTTCTTAGTCAAAGTCCGGTGTCCGCAGCGACTTCTGACTCTTCTTTAAGCGTTTTAAGTGATCCTTCAATAATGGCTTTCGATGCAGAGCCACACCCGTAGCCAAAACATCAATGACTACTAGATGAGCGATTCGGGAAGAAACCGGCGCAAACGCTTGATAGTCTTCCTTCATGTTGACGTAAATTGGGATACTACATTGTTGACTCAATGGGGTGTTCATTGGTGCTAGGCCGATTACTGTGGCACCGGCTTCACGTGCTAATCGAACACTCTGGAGCAAAGCGCGAGTCTGCCCTGATTGGGAAATTGCCACCACGACATCTTCATTACCCAATGATATTGCAGACATATGTTGAATATGAGGGTCGGTGTAAGCTGAAGTTGAGAGTTGTAGCCGGAAAAATTTATGTTGGGCGTCAGCAGCCACAGAACCTGATGCCCCGAAGCCATAAAACTCGACCCTCTTGGCTTTACTAATAGTATTAATCGCCTGTTCCATCACAATAGGATCTAACTCATCTCGAACGGTAATCAAGGAGCCCACCGTCGTGTCAAAAACCTTATTCCGTAGGTCGGTTACCGTGTCAGTGTCGTCGACTGAAAATTGTGTATAAACACCTCCTAGCCCAAGTTGCTGTGCTAACTGTAGTTTAAAAGCTTGAAAACCGTTATAGCCGATTGCGCGGCAAAATCTAATTACCGTAGGTTCACTCACCTCAGAACGAGCTGCTAAATCGACAATGCGCATGTTAATCACGTCATTGGCATTTTCTAGAACGAAGCTCGCGACCTTTGCTTCGGATTTTCTCAACTTCGATTGATTATCCGAAATACGACGTATCAAATTAGGTGATTCCACTTGAGACCTGCTAAATTATGCCCAGAAAGTAACTCCAATCCATGCTACTCAATTTGATAAAGCACCGCACCTACTGTTTTCAACATACTTCAGGCCCAGCAGTAAACTTATGCACGAGTTAGAACTTAGTTTTGTCGATTCCATTGCCAAAATCGGCGAAGAAACCTGGAGGAAATTAGTTGGCACAGAAAACCCATTTACTCGTTATGAGTTCTTGCATGCACTTGAGTACACCGCTTGCACGACTGAAGAAACAGGCTGGCAGCCCCATCATGTAATTGTCAGAGCTTCAGGAAATGGTGCTAATGCTTTAGCAGACCATAGCTCGATGGACACTATCAACACAGTAGAAGCGGTTGTTCCACTATTTCTAAAAAATAATTCATGGGGCGAGTACGTCTTCGACTGGTCCTGGGCTAATGCTTATAAGAGCCATGGATTCGATTATTATCCAAAGTTTGTAACAGCGGCGCCTTTTACGCCAAGCGTAGGCCAGAGAATTTTCGTGCGGGATAAGAACAGACAAGAGGAACTGTTTAAGTTAATCACTGACAAGATTAAAGAAAAAGCTGAATCCATTGGCGCATCTTCCTGGCATATTCTATTCCCCCAAGAAGACGAGCACCTACTTCTAAATAAACTTGGAATAGCAGCGAGGGTTGGCAGCCAGTTCCATTGGCAAAATAGAGACTACAAGAGCTTCGATGATTTTCTAGCGGCAATGAACTCACGTAAGAGGAAATCGATTAGGAAAGAACGAAAGAGTGTCGCTGATCAAGAGATCTCATTTCGATGGACCGAAGGCGGTGAAATATCGGAGCAGCAATGGGCAGACTTTTATCTTTTCTATCAGAGCACTTATGCTATGCGAGGGATGCAGGGCTATCTAAAACAAAGTTTTTTCAACACTTTAGCGGTATCAATGCCTGAACAATTAGTGCTTATCAATGCCGTACAAAAAGGGCGCGATATAGCAGCTGCTCTATTTTTCAAGAATTCAGAAACTCTGTTTGGCAGATATTGGGGTAGTGCCCAAGACTATCACTTCCTTCATTTTGAAACTTGCTACTATCAGGGGCAGGAATACGCAATTAGAGAGAAGCTTAAATCATTCGATTCAGGAGCCCAGGGTGAGCATAAGATTCAGCGTGGATTCGAGCCAATTCTCACGTATTCGAATCATTGGTTATCTCACGAAGGCTTTAGGGGTGCGATAGCAAATTTTCTCGATGAAGAAAAACCCCATATTCTTCAGTACAAAGACAGCGCGCGAGAGTTACTACCGTTCAAGAAAGAATAGCTTAATCAAATTATCAGTAGCTGCGAATTCTATTTCCGCTACAACCTAAATCAGTTATTCAAGGAGCCTACGATCTCAACATTAATTCATAGAAAAGTTCAAGAATGCCGGAATGGGACCTACCCCAAGAAAATCTGCCGACTTCAATCCGGTTGGGTCGTTTTGGGCGACGTTCAGTTTCTTGAAGGATACTGTCTTTTACTACCCGACCCAGTAGTGCCTAGCCTAAATTTTCTAACAGATGAAACGCGAAAAACTTTTCTTTATGAAATGTCTTTGATTGGCGATGTGTTATTGAAAATAACGGATGCCATTCGAATTAACTATGAAATGGTTGGTAATCTAGAGCCGGCTTTGCATGCGCATATATTTCCGAGATACAAGAATGAGCCTGAAGAATTAAAATTAAAACCTGCTTGGTTTTACGATTGGGATAGCTCTCCAAGCTTCGATTTTGAGCGAGATAGACCTCTGATGGAAAAGATTAAAGTACAGCTTGAAGTATGAGGGAGAAAATATGATAAATTGATTTGTTCATATGGCCTCTGTTTAATCTCTTACATAACTACAAATAGGAAATTTCACATTATTCATATTGTCTTGCATATTACAGTTCCTTTACTGATAGCATTGACCTTTTATAGGACCAAGTGGGTAAGTAATTACGGTATATTGCTATTAGGATTGCTTATAGATCTGGATCATCTGTTAGCAAATCCGATTTATGATTCATCCCGCTGTAGCATAGGGTTCCATCCCCTACACACATTATTACCGGCGATTATCTATTTATTGTTGTTGATTCCAGTTAAAACCCGTGTGTTCGGAATTGGACTTAATCTACATATTGCGCTCGATCTAGCTGACTGCTTTATGAACACTGACAACCTTTGCGATATTGAGTAGAGTAATAGTAAGTAGCAACTATTTTTAATTGAACCATTCCACAGCAAAACCGATTAAGGAGAAAGATGGCTAAGAAAGTATTAGTAAAAACATTATTGTCAATATTTGGCTTTCTCTTAGTAGTTCT
>CAWKZI010000367.1:0-3467 GCA_963854365.1 Gammaproteobacteria bacterium | reverse complement strand
TGCTATTGCCCGGTGGAGCGAGAACTCTCTGCTGAATCAACTGGGAAATACATTTTCTCCTGATAATTCTGAAGCTCTAAGATCTCTGCCAAAACTAATAGGTCCAGAAGGTAGTCAATTTATTGTGATGGAGCAATACCAAATTTTGAGCCAGATTCTTTTCCCCGCGGGTTTACGGTTAACGCAACTATCTTTAACTGCAAGAGGGAGTTGGGACTTGATTTTAAATGAATCGATTCAAGTTTTCGCTGGGCGACTAAATATTAATGAAAGGCTAGAACGATTCGTGAATTTTTACAGTGCGCAGGCCATTGCAGTTGTTAAGCAAATTGAGCGTGTAGATCTAAGATACAGTAATGGAATAGCAGTGAGAAATATAGAAGAGGATTTATCAGGAGTAGCAGTTAGGTGAAAAAAATTATCTCGAATTCAGAAGCTGAATTAGGCAGGCCGTCATTGAATGGAGAGTTCTGGCTATGAATGAGTCAATGAGTGAGAGCCTGATTGTTGGATTAGATATTGGGACTTCGAAAGTTGTAGCAATTGTTGGGGATATCAAAGAAGACGGCGGGCTCGATATCGTCGGTATCGGAAGCCATAAATCTCGTGGGTTAAAAAAGGGAACAGTCGTAAACATCGAGTCTACTGTTGAATCTATCCAGCGGGCGATTGAAGAAGCGGAACTAATGACGGGCTGTCAAATTCACTCTGTTTACGCAGGAATCGCAGGTAGCCATATTCGTAGTATGAATTCTCACGGAATCGTTGCAATTAGAGATGGCGAAGTAATGAGGCCCGATATTGATAGAGTTATCGATGCAGCTCAAGCAGTTGCTATTCCAGCGGATCAGAAAGTTCTGCATATACTCCCTCAAGAATACATCATTGATTCTCAGGAAGGAGTGAAGGAGCCGCTTGGTATGTCTGGGGTCAGGTTGGAAGCAAAAGTGCATCTAGTTACCTGCGCAATAAATGCGGTTCAGAACATCGAGAAGTGCATTAAAAGATGTGGCTTGGAAACTGAAGAAATAATTTTAGAGCAGTTGGCCTCAAGTTATTCAGTGTTAACGGAAGATGAAAAGGAACTTGGAGTGTGCCTAGTTGATTTAGGTGGTGGTACTACTGATATAGCCATTTTTACTGAAGGAGCGATACGCCACACAGGTGTTATTCCAATAGCGGGAGACCAGGTCACTAACGATATTGCAATGGCATTAAGGACTCCAACCGAAAATGCTGAGGAGATCAAAATAAAGTATGCCTGCGCTCTTACGCAGCTTGCAAGTGCAGAAGATTCCATAAAAGTCCCTAGCGTCGGAGACAGGCCTCCTCGTGAACTTTCGCGTCAATCTTTAGCCGAAGTGGTCGAGCCGCGCTATGACGAATTATTTACTTTAGTCCAGGCGGAGCTCCAACGGAGTGGTTTTGAAAACCTTTTAGCAGCTGGGATCGTACTAACTGGTGGTACCAGTAAAATGGAAGGTGTAGTTGATTTGGCAGAAGAAATCTTTCACGCACCTGTGCGCATTGGAGCACCTCATAATGTGAATGGATTAGCCGATATTGTAAGAAACCCGATTTATTCAACTGGCGTTGGGTTATTACTATACGGTTTGAAACAGAATCAGGAGAAAGTTGGACTCAATCTTAAAGGTGAACCTAAAATTCATATTGTCGATCGAGTCAAAGGCTTTTTTCAAGGAAAATTTAGTTAACAGTTTATAACCAGCAAAGATTAAAGGAATTAATAACAAGGGGGCTATATCTATATGTTTGAATTAGTCGAGAACGTTTCGCAGAGTGCTGTGATCAAAGTCATCGGTATTGGTGGGGGTGGAGGAAATGCTGTCCATCACATGATAAGCAATCAGGTAGATGGGGTAGATTTTATTTGTGCAAACACTGATGCACAGGCTCTTAATAACTTAAAAGCAAAGACCATCTTGCAAATGGGTAGTAACATCACCAAGGGTCTAGGTGCTGGAGCAAATCCAGATATAGGAAGAGCAGCAGCCCTCGAAGACCGAGATGAGATCGCGGAAATTCTATCCGGCGCCGACATGGTTTTCATAACAGCCGGCATGGGTGGTGGAACTGGAACTGGCGCTGCGCCAATAGTTGCTGAAGTTGCTCGTGAAATGGGTATTCTCACTGTGGCTGTTGTAACACGACCTTTTCCATTCGAAGGTAAGAAACGATCTGCTGTCGCGGCAGAGGGGATCCGAGAACTCTCCGATAGTGTCGATTCATTGATCACGATTCCAAACGAAAAGCTTCTTGATGTGCTTGGTGCAGAAGCATCTTTACTCGAAGCATTCAAAGCGGCAAACGACGTTTTGTTGGGGGCGGTAAAGGGTATTGCAGATTTAATTATGCATCCTGGAATGATAAATGTGGATTTCGCTGACGTTAGAACTGTAATGTCTGAAATGGGTATGGCAATGATGGGAACTGGCACTGCCAGTGGTGCTGAACGAGCTCGAGAAGCTGCTCAAGCAGCTATTCGATCACCATTGCTTGAAGATGTTAATCTGCAAGGCGCGCGGGGAATATTGGTCAATATCACCGCAGGTGAGAATCTCTCTTTAGGAGAATTCTCGGAAGTCGGCGATACCATTGAGGAATTCGCTTCAGACGATGCCACTGTCGTAGTTGGAACCGTTATCGACCCCTCTCTAAACGACGAAATGTGCGTAACCGTTGTAGCTACGGGATTGGGTTCAGAGCATTCCAGGCCGACAAAAGTTGTGGATAATAGTGAAGTATCCCCATCAACTGATTATAAGCAGCTTGACCGACCGGCAATTATGCGCAATCGGGAAGCCTCAGATCGCGCACCTATACTAGCCAAAGCACTAGGGGCAGAAGCGGATATGGATTACCTTGATATACCAGCGTTTTTGCGCAGACAAGCTGACTAAGTTTGGTTTGCGCTGGTTTAGACCCTATATATTGGGTTATGGGGTATTTTTTGCTACTATAATCTATTCTCTTGACCTCATATTGAGTTCACGTTTGATACATAGAGGTTGGAACACTGTTAACTGAATTAGCTGCTCCGAAATAAACAAATAATGCTGGTTATATCGGTGAATGAAGCGCTCCAAGACTTATAAGAATAAAAACTAATGCTGAATCAACGTACCTTAAAGAATGCAATCCGAGCCACCGGCGTCGGATTACATACCGGGAAGAAAGTCTACCTCACTCTCCGGCCTGCCCCGGTTAACACAGGTATCGTTTTCATAAGAATCGATTTAGATCCAATCGTAGAAATTAAAGCTATCGCGGCAAATGTAGGTGACACCGTTCTATCCACTACCATCAGTAAGGGTAATGTGCGAATTTCGACCATCGAACATTTGATGTCTGCTATGTCGGGCCTAGGAATTGATAATGCCTATATCGACGTAAGTGCTCCTGAAGTGCCAATTATGGACGGTAGTGCTGGCCCATTCGTTTTTCTG
>CAWKZI010000366.1:0-3483 GCA_963854365.1 Gammaproteobacteria bacterium | reverse complement strand
TATCAGCTTCGGCATTCACATTTTCGATCAGGCGCAGATATTTATCGTAAGTCGCAGATGAGTACGGATTGTCTCCAACCAAAGCGAATTCGAATGCTGATTGACCAAAGCCGGCTTGGCTCGATAAGATAATCATCAGCGATAGTGCACCAATTGAAAATCTCATAAATTTTATTCCTTGGTGATTGTATGGGGTTGTGGGTCGCGCTTTCTATTATTCGTTTGCGTGAATAGTACTCTGCTTCCATAACTAAACAGATAGGAAGTAAGAGAATGCGATCAATATTATTTGCCAGAATTCCCGTTGTATTAAGTGCGATGATTCTGAACTTTTTGCGCAGCATCTGCGTTCACTGTGGAACCTCCACAAAGTCCTAACCCACAATCTCCACAGTCCAATGCCTATCCTCTGGCTCTTCAGTCCTAGATAGCTCAACATGGATCTTATCTGTCCAACCCCGCCTGGGTATTTAAGTAGAGCTGCATCGCTCTGATATCGCCGCTTAGAGCCTCCTAAATCAACCCAGTAACCGCCTACCTCGCACCCCCGGGGTACAACCTCTTGCACGAAGATGGTTCCATCTTCCCCCCTATACATACTATTGTGGACGACCGTTTCTAGCTCTGAAAAGCAGCCATTTCGTGGTGTTTCCTGATACTAAACCGAGTATCTTCTGGGTATGAAAAAGTTAGACATTAATGCTCTTGCTCAGTTACTTGGATTAACAAATATATAATACAACTTACTTAAAAATGAGCAAAGCCCCCCGATGACAAACATTTTTCACAGTTAAATGGTAAGCCATTAATTTCATCATTACCACCTCCTGCATATACAGCATCCTTCCCTCCATTTGTGATGATTCGGTCGGGTTCGCCCGCACCGGTTAGTATCTCTGAGGAAGAGCTTCCTCTGATTTCGGACATGATAATTCCCTTGTGACGAATCTAAAAATATGAAACACGACTGGCAGCATACAAACTACAATGCACCCTAATAAATGACATGCCGGGAAACATATTCTGCTTTGAGACTAAGTATCCATCTCGGAGTAGCTAGATACTAGGCTGATATTTGGGTCTACTCATCATGTTCCAAAATCCTTTACTTATTATTTCCCAGCGGACCATCGTACTGATGACAAAGTAGCTATAGGTGTAACTCTAGGTACTGGTATAACTAAAACTGTCTATGTTAAATCAATAATTTCATCAACTATCGAATACCACTCATTCTCATGTTGTGCATGCTGCTTATCATTCGATTTCACAGTTCTTGAGAATTCAACCCGCTTCGAAATGTGACAGTTTGTGAATTTTTAGGCTTCATCGTAAGCAGGGATGTTAGTATTCTCGCAGTTCTATTACCCGCTCTTACTTCTTTAATTTTAAAGAGAAAAGCTAAGAATATGTACAAGCGAAATTTTGTTATTGCCTGCTTGACGGGTGTTTTATTACTCACTGATCTGCCCATTGCCGATGCTCAGCGCACGACTGAAGAAGATTCCACGATCAGTTACCCGGCTAGCTATTTTGCCGAGTATAGCCCGCTTACCGTTAACGATATGCTGGATAGAGTGCCCGGGATTAGCCTGATACTTGACCAGAGTAATTCAAACTTCGAGCCCGATGCTCGTGGCTTAGGCGCCAGCTCGCAGATTCTCATCGATGGCAAGCGCATGGCAGGTAAGGCCAATGAAGCGAGCAGCCAGCTTGACCGTATTTCTGCCGACCAAGTTCGCTCAATCGAAATCGTGCGTGGCACTTCCAGCGATCTCGATGTGCAGAATACCGGACAGCTAGTGAACATCGTGCTGCTAGAAAGCCAATCCAGATCGAGTATTACCATGGAGCTCAACGCAACACGCTTCTTCGATGGCGAAGTAGAGCCCGGCGGGTCTCTCGCTTGGAGCGGTCAGAATGGACGCTTGAGCTATCTGTTAAGTGGCGGACTGCAAACCGGTTATAGCCATTTCGAAAGTTTTGAGAAGAGCTTCAACGGCGATTTCTCTGCCAATGACACCCGTGCAGAAGATCGCTACAGCGATCAGAAAACCTATTCCCTCAACAGCAACCTGGCATACTCTATAAATGACCGGGACAGAATTGCGTTCAATCTACTCTACAATGAGAGCGATCCGCCGCAGAGACTCAATCGCACCAGCACCGATTTAAATTCTTTAGTGCCAATCGTCACGCAGGTGCGGGAATCGACAGCCGCCACTTCGTCCGACTGGGAGTTCGGGGGTGACTACGAACATGGCTTTCAAAATGGAAACAAATTCAAACTGCTTTTCATCATCAACGAAGAAGAAACTCACAGGACGCGGGAGAGATTTTCTTCAAGTACACTTATTAGAGAAGAAGCAAAAAATCTATTCCTAGATACCAGCAATCGTTATAAGGAAAAAATTGTTCGCGGCTCCTATACTCTGAGCCTAAATGGCAGCCAGGGCATCGAACTAGGCATGGAAGCAGCGCAGACTACCCAGGATTCAGGTCTGCGCTTGGGTATGCCCACAGCCACTGCGGGTTCTGCAGAATTTGGCGGATTGACACCAATCCCCTTCCCCAATGCTTTTTCCACGGTGGAAGAGCTTCGATTCGAGCCTTTCGCTATTCATAACTGGCAGATCAATCAACGCATGTCTTTGGCAAGCTCATTGGTCGCAGAGTACTCAGAGATAGATCAGGTTGGGGACGTCAACAATACGCGTAATTTCGATTACCTTAAGCCAAAACTGGATTTCCGCTTCAACATTAGTGGAGCTTTACAGTTAAACGCAAATCTGGAAAAAGTTGTGTCCCAACTTAGCTTTTCCGATTTTTCCAGAGCGACTAACGAACAGGACGATGATCAGAACACGGTGGCTGGAAATCCAGCATTAGTCCCTGAGGAGAGTCTGCAAGCAGAGGTCGGACTGGATTACAGATTGCCAAACGATGGCGGCGCACTCAACATGCGCGTATTCTATTATGATTTTGATAACAAGATCAGCAAGGTTGATGCTTCTACTTCTGCAGAAAACCTGCAGTCCGCCAACGGCAATGTCGGCCCTGGTCAAGCCTTCGGACTGAGCGCTAATGTTAGCCTACGTCTTGGTTTTCTTCGCCTGCCACAAGCTTTGTTTACTGGTGCGTTAACGGTGCAAGATGCAAAGATGCACAATGATTTATTTACCCTAAAAGAACGTCGATTCCGACCCTATGATCGCGGTGACTATAGACTAGGATTTCGTCATGACATACCTTCCTTAGCCTTGAATTACGGCATTAATTTTTATGCCAGAATTGATGGCAATCGAACACCCCATGACATCGATAACCGTTTCTATATAGACGTTCCCAGCAACCTAAGCGTGTTCGTTGAGAAAGTCGGTTTTGGTGGACTGACTTATCGCTTCGAAGGCAGCAATTTGGAAGACTCGGTTGCTTGCAACGAACGGCGTCGTTTCGATGGATATCTTCGAGACGGCATCTTAA
>CAWKZI010000365.1:0-3502 GCA_963854365.1 Gammaproteobacteria bacterium | reverse complement strand
TAATAATGGAGGCTTAGATTTAACTGAGCCTGAATTAATGTTTAGCAGTGGTTTTAGATACGATCAGGCTGGTCCATGGGATTATTCGTCCAGCAGGGATCAATTTCTTCTTATTGCTGAGCCTCAGGGAATAGAGCAAATGTTGGCAAGACAGACCAAATTGAATTTCATCCACAATTGGGTAGAAGAAATAGCTCTGTTAGTTCATTAGTTCCAAAACCCTAACCTAACTACTTTCCATGCAAACCCTGCTCTGCTTTTCTGTTGCTTCTAGTTCGGGCATGACTCCTCATGAAAATTAATTTTAAACAACTGAGTGTAGAACTTTTAGTAATCTTAATTGGAGTGCCGATAGCATTGGCGGCTGATAATTGGAGGGAATATGTTGCTGAAAGAACGCTTGAAGAAAAATATCTTTTTAGATTTCAAGCAGACATGTCTTTAGATTTTTTAGCTTTTGAGAGTAATTATAGAAGTTTAAAAACCGCACTATCCGGCACGCAAATCATTATTAGTTATTTGGATGGGCAAAATTCAGGAATAACAAATAATCTTTTAGTGGATGAATTTACAAACGCTGCCATGACAGGAAGTACTTTTTCTTCGTACCTAAGCAACAAGACTACATATAACGAAATGTTGTCTACTGGCACATTGAATTTAATTGAAAATTTCGAGCTACGGTCCGAGATTAATAACTACTATGCTGCAAGTGATCGGATAATTGAAAGGAGGTCTCAGCTTACTAACCAGGTTTGGATCAAATATCGTCAGCTTACTGGAGTAAACTCAGGAGTTTATGTGAATCGTGGAGAGAGGCCCAATGAAGAAGCTTCTAACAGACTCCTTCTAGAATTGAAAAACAATGACTTTTTGATTCAAGATTTTAGATTACTTCAGGCCAATATAAGTAATTTTATGATTATGATGCCAGAATTTTTTGCGCTCTCGGAATCGTTGCAAATGAAAATTTCAGAAGAGATTTCGAATACATGAAGTTTTTGCCTCTGTAGTCCAAAGCCTATCCTATGGCTCATCAGCCCAGATAGCTCCATATGGCAACGCCCACTCCCTGTTCCCTAGTAAAAAACGCCCCACCCTAGGGGCACACCCCGATAAGTCAGAATGGTTCCATTGCACCCGTGTACATACTATTGTGGACGAATGACTCGCTAACCAGACAATAAGAAGAAACCATGCAAGATTTCGCCAACTACAGAACTAGTACCGATTTAGAGGCCTCTAGAGTCTACAGTGCCAGCTGGTCACCGGACATCCCCAGCTCAATCTTTGGGATTCTTCTAGGTGTTGCTGCTTGTCATTGACCCACATCGTCATCCGATCCTCGCAATAGTTTTTTTCGAATGGAGAATCTGCTAATAAAGTGTCATAGAAGGTTTCTGCTTTCGCTCTATCGTTCGTACCTAAAGTTACGTAACTAATTTTCATTCCAATTCACACTCCAAATAGAAACACTCAGGAAAACTCCCGCTCTTCCCACCATGGATAAAATTCTGGCATGTCTTTGCTAACCTTTAGCGGAAAATTGGCCGGTCGTTTCTCAAGAAAAGACTCAACTCCCTCTTTAACGTCAGCTGATTTACCGCAGTAGTAAATACCTCGGGAATCAACTTTATGTGCTTCCATGGGGTGGTCTGCTCCCAGCATTTTCCACATCATCTGACGGATCAATGCCACTGATACCGCCGAAGTATTGTCGGCTATTTCTCGAGCTATGGCATTCGCCGCTTCTAGCAAATCATCTGGCTCATGAACACTGCGCACCAAACCGCCATCCAATGCCTCGTCAGCAGGAAATACGCGGCCGCTATAGCACCACTCCAGTGCCTGACTTATGCCAACCACTCGCGGCAAAAAATAACTGGAACAGGCTTCTGGCACTATGCCGCGACGGGAAAAGACGAAACCGATCTTGGTTTGTGTTGAGCAAAGTCGAATGTCCATTGGCAATAACATCGTGGCACCAATGCCAACAGCCGGACCATTGATGGCGGCGATAATCGGTTTCTTACATTCAAATATACGCAGAGTAAGGCAGCCGCCACCATCACGGTGCAAACCGTCTTCGCGATCATTGCGAGCGTCAGCATCAAAGGTATCACCGCCGGATGATAGATCAGCACCAGCACAAAACCCTCGACCAGCGCCGGTAACAATAATTGCGCGCACACTATCATCGGCATCTGCCTGGTCCAAGGCATCAATCATTTCCGCCATCATGTCGCGCGTAAATGCATTGAGTTTTTCAGGACGATTTAAGGTTATTGTAAGAATGTTGTCTTTCACGTCGTACAAGATTGTGGAGTAATCCATGAATAGCTCCGATGTGTTTGGCTTAAGATTTAATACAATCCCCAATGGTGCCCTAGAGCATTGCCTACTGCCAGCTTTTGCTTATACTGATTACACTTCTAATTGTCCGGTAGTAACTATGTCTCGTTTTTCTCAACACGCAAGCAGTGCCGCCAAGCTGCTGACTGAGCACAAGCACACTGTTTCAGTGGCGGAATCTTCAACTGGCGGCTTGATTGCAGCAAGCTTACTGTCCGTGCCTGGCGCTTCACGGTATTTTATGGGCGGCACAGTAATCTATACCATCAAGTCACGCCGAGAATTCTTAGATTTGAATATGGAGCGCGTAAAACAACTCAATCCTCTAACAGAAGAAATGGCTCTTGAATTCGCCAGAGCTGCGCGCGCTAAATTGGATACCACCTGGGGCATTGCAGAACTGGGAGTAGCCGGACCAGGTGGTACACCTTATAGCGATGCTACGGGCATTAGCGTGATTGCCCTATCGGGGCCAGTCAATGCCTCGGTAACTGTTAAAACTCAATCGAATGACCGTGAAAAAAATATGAAGGAATTTTCTGACGCAGCTCTGCTGTTACTTGTAGAGACACTAGCTGGCAATTGAAACAACTTAGGTCACTTAACATCTACATTTAAAAATTAATAAATTGTTATATAGATATATTTTATTTAATTATTACAGAGGTACCGCCAAAAGTACCGCCAATTAGTTTTGTCATCTTGCTCTTCTATGAGTCTTCCCAAAAGCTACGAAGACGATCCTTAGCTAGACCTCGATCAGTTCTATCTTTACTCAACAGATAACAACCAAATTCAACGAGCGAACTCTTAACTTTCTTGCCATCAGGCGACACTGCAACGAGCTGGCCGTCAGCATGCTCTACAAACTCACAATGCTCTCCCTGGCTGTTAATAAGCTTATCTCCAGTAACTACTAGTCTGTCGTCCAGTAACCGCTTAATTTGCATGCTAGGAGCCTCTCAGTAGGGTGGTGTTCTGTATTATAACCCTGAGTGTCAAGTACGCCTGAAGTAGGGGGCCTTGTTTCCTAGTAACCGCCCAACCAGCACCCACCCTAGGGGCACACCCCGATAAGTCAGAATGGTTCCATTTAACCCCTATACATACTATTCTGGGTGAGCGGTTAGGTATCTCTGAGAATACGGCA
>CAWKZI010000364.1:0-3503 GCA_963854365.1 Gammaproteobacteria bacterium | reverse complement strand
GTTAGCGGTTGGTATAAACGAAGTCAGTGGAAATTTCATCCGAGGAGATGTGGTGGCCTGTATTGACGATGCTGGTCTAGAAGTGGCTAGAGGTTTGGTCAATTACGATGTTACCGAAGTGGAAAAGCTAAAAGGTCAGAGTAGCGGAGAAATTGAAGCCTTGCTGGGCTATGCTGGTGAAGAAGAGATAATTCACCGAGACAATTTAATTCTCAGCAATTGACATCCATAAAAAAACCGGTGAACACCGGTTTTTTTATGGATGTCAAAGTACCGATTCATATTTACTTTAACGCTTTTACGGCCTTATTTAGCCGACTCTTGTGTCGGGCAGCTTTGTTCTTATGCACTATGCCTTTGTCAGCCATTCTATCGATTACCGGCACAGCGGCATTGTAAGCTTCAGTTGCAGCTGCGTGGTCGCCACCTTCGATGGCAGCATCAGCTTTCTTTATGTAAGTACGAACCATGGACCGAAACGAGGCGTTATGACGTCGGCGTGATTCACCTTGTCTGGCGCGTTTGCGGGCTTGTGGAGAGTTAGCCAATTGGAGCTCCTTCGACAAAAATATGCTTGTAAGAATTGGATGGCAAGCTGGAAAATCAGGGACCAACGAGCGCTATTTCAAAGACGCGACACTATGCCGTTTTCGATTTGCGATGTCAATAGGTTGGAACAGTGCTAGTTTTATCGCAAGTTACTAAGAATGCTCAATATATTAGACGTTAGAATCGATAGTTAGAGAGATGAATTGCGAATAAATAACTTCTTTCTCCGCGAGAACTGATGCAGGCAGCGGCGGCTGCGCACTAGCGACACTTGATATGTGACTTTAAAGAAATGATAGAGAATCAATTAGAACCGGTTGAAAAGCAAAGCGAAGGTCTACTCAAAGCCAGTGGCGTAACCGGGTCGATGACCATGGTTTCTCGATTGCTGGGCCTCGTGCGCGACATAGTCATAGCCCGAGTATTTGGTGCCAGCGATGGCACTGATGCATTCTTTTTCGCTAATAAAATTCCCAACTTCATGCGTCGACTCTTCGCCGAAGGAGCATTTAATCAAGCCTTTGTGCCAGTCTTATCTGAATATCGGAGCACTAAGCCTCACGCAGAAGTCAAAGAATTGGTAAATACAGTTGCCGGCAGCTTGGGAGGGATTTTAGCCTTTGTTACCGCGGTTGTAGTTATTACTGCCCCATTAATTGCCATACCAATAGCCTATGGTTTTACAGATAACCAACCTAAATTTCAACTCTTCATTGAAATGTTGAGAATTACTTTTCCCTATCTATTATTAATTTCGATGACAGCATTTTGCAGCGCTATATTAAATAGTTATAACCGGTTTGCCATACCTGCTATTACACCAGCACTTCTGAACATTTCCTTGATTAGTGCTTCATTTCTGCTTGTGCCCTATATGCGCGTACCGGAACTGGCCTTGGCGTGGGCAGTACTGATTGCTGGTGTTGCACAACTATTATTTCAGTTGCCTTTTCTGATGAAGATACGCCTCTTGCCGTTACCTAAAATTAATCGTAAGCACGAGGGTGTAGCCAAGATCAAAAAGTTAATGCTTCCGGCTCTTTTTGGTGTGTCAGTGAGCCAAATCAATCTCTTGCTAGATACATTCATCGCCTCATTTTTGGTTACCGGTAGTCTCTCCTGGTTATATTATTCAGATAGATTGATGGAGCTCCCTTTAGGAACATTTGGTATAGCAATTGCTATCGTCGTGTTGCCAAGCCTTTCACGAAAACATGCTGAATCATCCATGAATGATTTCTCTGAAACTCTTGACTGGGCATTTCGTGTAGTGTGTTTAATTGCTATTCCCGCGACTCTTGCACTTATAATTATTGCTGAACCGTTGCTGGTAACACTTTTTATGAATGAAAATTTCGATGAAGTAGATGTAATTAGTTCAGCTAGTAGCTTGCGAGCATATGCGTTTGGGTTGTTGGCTTTTATGTCCATAAAGATATTTGCTCCAGGCTATTATGCAAGACAAGACACTGCAACCCCTGTAAAAATTGGTGTTATTGCCATGATTACTAATATGGTTTTGAATATTATCTTCTATTTGAATGGTATGGCACATGTTGGTTTGGCTCTTGCTACGAGCCTCGCAGCGGTTCTTAATGCAGCGCTTTTACTTCGAGGATTATACAATCAGAAAGTATTCTCCTTTCAGGCGGGTTGGGGAATTTTCTTGTTACGACTGACTGCTGCAAATGCGGCAATGGTAATCTTTCTTTACAGCATTAGTGTGGATTGGCAAAGCTGGGCTGAATGGAATGTGGTAACTCAAGTTTGGTATATGGCGATACTAGTATTCGGTGGTATTGGAATTTATTGTGTAATGCTCTTTATTGCTGGATTACGCTGGCGGGATATTTATCGATGAAAAAAATATATTCGAGTGATAGTTTGCCCATGGCTTGGCATGTGCGGAATGTATTGGAACAGCATGAAATTCCCACTACCATAAAAAACGATAATCTATATTCTGTTGCCGGTGAAGTTCCTATAACTGAATGCTTGCCAGAGGTATGGGTAAATAACGCTTTGGATTTTGATCGAGCTGAACGCATTATCAAGGAAGTGCAAGAAAGTCCTGAAAAAGAGGGAGGTGCAAGGAAAGCGGTTTGGCAGTGTAAAAATTGTGGAGAGGTCAATGGTGTCGCTTTTGAAATATGCTGGAATTGCCAGCAAGGGACTCAATCGGAAGTTGAGTAAACCCACTAAACATCTTGATATCGCTTGAGTCCAAGCGACATCAATGTCAGTGCAGAAAGTATTACGATGAAAGGTATGAAAGAACACAGGGCGATATTAGTTATTCATATTTATATAAAGCGAAATAATGAAGTGTTAGATAATGTAGTTCATTTTTTGAAAACAGGAATCTTTATTCCTGAGCATTAATTATGTCATCGATGAATATACTAGATAGATAAGCACTCGTGGAAATTTTGCCACTGCTGAATCCTAGAATAATGCTAGTGATGAAGATCGAATCTTTGTGGGCTTTGGTTTAGTAGTTCTCTTGATCATAGTTTTTTATGATACTTATTAAGAAGGCTCTCTAAAAGTATTGCAGCTATTATTATTTTGAGGAAATACTTTTAATAGATTATCTATGCCCGCGAGATAAACTTCCCAGTTATTGTGTTTACCTTTATTACTTCGCCGTTTGATAAATATTCAGGTACTTGAATTTCTAATCCAGTAGTTAGTTTTGCCGTTTTACTGCGATTGGTCGCTGAAGAACCAGTTACAGGCGGAGGCGTGTCAATGACTTCCAGATTCACTGATTGAGGCAATTCGATGCCAAGCAAATTGCCATCCATTATCAATGCAACGATGTCTTCTTGTTGTTCGACTAAATATTGCAACTGACCTTCTAGTTGCCCAACGTTTACTCCGTATTGAGTAAAGTCCTCCAAGTTCATGAAGTAATAAGTTTCGTCATCGAGATAGGAATATTGAACTTGCAT
>CAWKZI010000363.1:0-3533 GCA_963854365.1 Gammaproteobacteria bacterium | reverse complement strand
ACGGCAGGTTTGGAGCATCGCATTGGTGGCATCGAAAGATCCTATGACACCGGCGATATTTCCTACGATCCATCAAATCATCAAAAGATGACGGACATGCGTCACGCAAAAGTAGCCGGCATTGCCAATGACATCCCGCTGCAAAAAGCCTGCCTGGGAGAGGGTTCAGGAAAGCTAGCAGTAGTTGGCTGGGGGTCAACTTTCGGTGCTATTCATCAAGCTGTAAAGAGAGCACGGGGTGAAGGCTTGGATGTTTCGCATATTCATGTTCGATATCTGTCGCCGTTACCGCGTAATCTTGGTGAGATTTTAAATAATTTCGAAGCAGTTTTAGTCCCAGAGATGAATACTGGACAATTTGTTAATTTGGTGAAATCAGAGTTTCTGATTGATGCTGAAGGTTTGAATAAAGTTGCTGGACAGCCATTTAAGATTGGTGAGATTTTAGCTGCGATACATAAGAAACTCGCAACATTGGAGAGTGAAGCATGAATCAAGCTCTAGCTAAGTTGACACTGAAAGACTATGCCTCGGACCAAGAGGTGCGCTGGTGTCCAGGCTGTGGCGATTATGCCATATTAAAAACTATTCAGAAGTTGATGCCTGAATTTAACCAGCCGAAAGAGAATCAGGTTTTTATCTCCGGCATTGGGTGTTCATCTAGATTTCCTTACTACATGAATACCTATGGATTTCATACTATTCATGGCCGTGCTCCCGCTATTGCGACTGGGGTTAAACTTGCAAATCCAGAATTAGATGTCTGGGTAATCACCGGTGATGGAGATGGGTTTAGTATTGGTGGAAATCATATGCTGCATGTCATTCGGCGTAATGTGAATTTGCAAATTTTGCTTTTTAATAATGAAATTTACGGCCTTACCAAAGGCCAATATTCCCCGACTTCCCAGACCGGGACTAGAACACCTTCCTCCCCCCAGGGCTCAGTAGATTCGCCTCTATCGCCTTGCGGAGTAGCATTGGGAGCTGGTGGGACTTTTATTGCCCGTTCAATTGATACTGAAGCAAAACATCTCGCCGCTGTAGTTACTCGCGGTCATGATCATGATGGGGCTTCGTTTATTGAAATTCTCCAGAACTGCCCGATCTACAATGATGGGATCTTCGAGCAATTAAAGGACAAAAAAATCGCGGCGAATTTTAAAGTCGTTTTAATTCATGGTGAGCCGATTATTTTTGGTCTTGAAAAAGAGAAGGCCATTAGCCTCAATCGAGAGTCTCTGCAGTTGGAAGTAGTTGAAGTTAGTGGTAATGAAGACAAGATTCTTATCCATGATGAAAACAATAAAATTCTTGCAACAATGCTGGCTACTATGTCAGCCCCAGATTTCCCGGTCGCAGTAGGTGTTATTTACCGAGAAGAAAAAACTTCGTTTATTGATGATTCTTATCAGCAGCTTATTAAGGCCAGAGAAGTAAAAAGTTCATTAGAGGAACTGCTGCACAGTGGACACACTTGGGAAGTTGAATAGGTATTAATTTATAGCAGATTTGGTTTCTTTTCTAATTCGCAGTAGACGGAAATTCAGTCGAAATCAAAAATTGGTTCGGGCGGAGCTCGTGTCTTTGAAGTTAGAAAACTTAAGAACTTTAGTAAGTCATACCGATGATCATTCACCTTATTACCAAAAAATCATTACAGAGCAGGTAATCGACTTAGCTTTGTGCTTATTGCTGCAAATGAAAAATTGGAGGTTGTGTTAAACCAAAAGCATATGGAAAGCGTAAGACTCAGAAATTCTGGTAGTGGATAACGTGCCGGTTAATGAAAGAACCGGTAAGTTCCAGTTAATTGTTCAAGCGGATAACTAGCGTTTATATCTAGCAATCCTAAAAATTCTCAATCAGTACTGACCATTGCGGAATGCTCATTAGAATCCTTTTCATAGTCCTTAGCCAATTTTTTCGCGAACTCTCTCCTCACCAACAAATAGCTCGCTACTGCCTGAAGAGTTACCGCTAAAATCGAAACGTACCAAACTTGTCTTATTTCAAAATCAGGTTGATAACGTATGAACACTGCTATTGGAATGAATACGAGCAAACGGATTGCAGAGCTAAGTAGAGCGGGGCGAGTATTTCCTAGTCCCTGAAATACGCCTGAGGCAGTGAAAATGATTCCTTGGGCAATGAAGTTCAGTGAAATTAATTGAAGGAATACCGCACCCACTTCAATCACTTCGAGATCTTCAGTAAAGAAGGCGATGAGAACTTCTGGTCTCCATTGAAAGAATAGAGTTACCAGTAACATTGTGCCGGTACTCAAAATCATGCCGCTGTAGGTTGCTTCTCGTACTCGACCTTTATGACCAGCACCGAAATTCTGACCAACGATGGGGCCAACAGCAAATGCGATCGCCATGGCTGGCATAAATATTGATTGCATGACTCTACCACCGATGCTGAAGCCAGCCTGAGCAGTAGCCCCAAAATCCTGAATTAGCCAATAAACCGAAGAGAAATAGAGAAACATCAACGCCATTTCACCGCCAGCTGGCAGGCCAATATCAAGCATCTTCCACCAGATATCGTAGCGAGGTTTCCAGAGTCTAGGTTCGAATGAAACGTATTTTTCCAGTTTGAAGAAATACAGAATAAGCAAGCCAACACCCACAGTTATAGAAACACTGCTAGCTAAACCGGCACCCATAACGCCAAGCGCTGGACCAGGCCCCCAGCCAGCAATGAGAATAGGTGCAAGAATTGTATTCAACAGAACCGTAAGAACTTGAATCACCATGGCGGGCTTGACAATGCCAGTTGCACGCAAGGACGACGCCATTGCCATCATGCCAAATTGCAACGCCATTCCTGGTAAAAACCAGAACAGAAAGGTCACTCCTAGCTCCAATGTATAATCATCAGAAGTAATAGTGCCCAAATAAGCTCTAGCTAGTAGATACCCACCTATCACCGTTACTGCGGCGCCGATAGCGGACAGCACCAACGATTGATTAAAAACTAAATTGGCATGTTCTTGATCTTTGCGACCGACTGCCTGCGAAATGAGCGCGACCGCACTGACTCCCAGAACTTGGGTAATCGCCATAATCATAAAAAGAAGAGTGCCGGCGGCGCCAACACCTGCTACAGCTTCTTCACCAAGAGCGGCGACGAAGTACAAATCGACAAGTAAATATAGAGTTTGGAAAATCATGCCGGCGGCAACAGGGATCGCCATGGAGAGTATTATCTTCGTGGTCGAACCTTGAGTTAGATCTTTCATGAAAAATCTCTTTGAGGGGCGTTACTGATTGGCAAAACACCCGTAAAACAGACTTCCCAGCATGGGTCTATTATCTGTTTCTAGTGTTATGGGGGGGTTTGCTATCTTGGAAGCGGCGTAAGCGTATCATTGATTTCTAAAAAAGCGAGGAAAAATAACTCCAAAAAATCGCTGATTCTTCTGCTGAAATCAACTGAGCTTAGAAATAAGTCGAACTGGCAAACCCTTGATTCAAGAACATCTCGCAGTCACAACCCTAGTGCCCATATACAGAATTTTCGATATT
>CAWKZI010000362.1:0-3538 GCA_963854365.1 Gammaproteobacteria bacterium | reverse complement strand
TTATAATGGACGACATCATTTCTATGAACTGGAGCAAGGTATTGTTCATGAACTTAGAAGTAGATAAAGACCATCTCAGGGCGCATATTCCCAGCGAGTTAGAAATAAGGACGCATAACAATAAATACTATATTTCACTTGTATTCTTCAATTTAGAAGGCCCAGGTATAGATTGTTTTAATATCCCTCTTTCGTTATCTGAATTTAATATTAGAACTTATGTTCGATATAAATCATTCGAAGGTATATATTTTCTTACGCTCGATGTTAACAATTGTTTACTTCCAATATTTGTTAATAAAATTTTCAAACTAAATTATCACAACAATTCCATAGATTATAATACAGAAAATAATTTAAAACGTGTCAATTGGACAAATAGAAAATTTAATTTAGCTAACTTTTCTTTTCACTTTAAAGTTAGAGAATCGATGCAAACAAGCTCCTATTCTAATTTCATAACAGAAAATTATCTTTATTTAAGTAAACCTAAAAATAGTATCTATTATAATAAGGTTTATCATAAAAAATGGGATCTTAATCATGTAGATTTACATCACATCAAAAACCTTAATCTATTCGAAGAAAACTTAATTCATTCCGCTTTTTATGGTAATCAACTAAAGGTAAGAACTGGATTCCCAGTAAAATTAACATGAAAAATAAAGCCTAAATATCAACTAATATTTTGAGCGATAACCGCAAATACAACTGTATATATTACTATATATAAAATCCCTTACCCCTGAAAGAAATAAAAAGCCCACACGCGGCACGTATGGGCCACGTTTTTCGGTCAACGGCTTCCCATCTTTCGCTAATGATTTGCAGAAGGCATTCGCTTGATTCAGTCGCTCGAGCTATTCGTCCAAGGTAGTTGTATGCAAAAAGCGGAAAAGCGATCCACAAAAGAGCGATAACAACAGTCAAAACCCCAACGACGATTGTCATTAATATGCCAATTATTCCAGCAGCCATCTCAGCGACAAAATCAAGGCGTCTCATCACTTCAAAAACAATATATTCGAGTAGTGCAACCAAAAGGATCGTTCCAATCAATGAAACCACGAACAGCTTCAGATTTTTACGATCTTTGGGCACATACGGCGGCAAAGTAATTTCATGATCGCAATACGAGCAATCACTTGTTTCTCCACTTTGGCTTTTTGGATACGAGACAAGATCGCCGCAATAGCGGGCAATTCATTCTGGGCATAGCTGAAAGACAGTACTACTTGGCCGCACCCGTGTCTATGCCGCCAGTTTCTCGGGGAAGATGTTCCAGAACTTCTCGGCTTCCGGCTTCTTGACCAGTTTCAGATAATGACGAAACAGCAATCGCTCGGTGTTACCAGCTTGAAGCGCAACCTTGGCGGCGTTCTCTGAGTGGCGTAGGCCGTAGCTGCAAAAGGAATGTCTGATGCAGTCGTGCGGCCACACCTTGTACTCCAGTGCCTTCTTCGCGTTTTGCAAGAACCTGTCCCACTTGTGATTCGCATTCACGATTGGAAGGTTCAATTCCTGAAGGTTGAGCCAGGCTAAGCAGTTGTCACTCATCTCAACGAATCGGCGCATCTTGGTCTTCGTCTGATTGACCTGAAACACAACTTCGTTGTCCTCCCAATCAAAATTGCAGTCACGACCCTTACCGCTATTGAGCCGTCGTGTCTCAGACGGCCTTATGCCGCAGAAGAGGTTCAGGGCCAGCAGCGGAAGAACCTCGCGATGCTTTTCCCAGCAAAGGGTCAGAACCTTCTTGCAATCATCAATCGTGAGGACATACGGATCAAACGGATCAAGGTTGATCTTCTCCAGCTTGAGCAAAGGGTTCTCCGTCACCACGTCTTGGCGAATGCACCAGTTGAACAGGTTCCTGACTTGCCCACTGTAATGCTTCTGCGTGTTTGACTCCCAATGTGCTTCCCTGTCGCCGCCCGAGATGAGCCAGCTTTTGATTAACTCAGGTGATACCGCGCGGCATTGAAGATCAGGCCCAGAGAACCGCATGAAGTTCTCTAAGCCGCACCGCAGTGTGTTGATCCTGCCTTGGCTAATGTTGGCCAAAAGCTTGTCGCCCAGAAAGCCGCAAGGCTGTCGTTCGCTGGGGTCGTTCTCCCACCTCTTGTCTTTCCCCGCATAGCCGATGGCTTCCTTGAGGGTCATCTTCTTGAGGTGTGTCTTCCCTCGTGCATGAACCGAATGGGTCTCGACAGCGGACAGCAGGCTGAAGCCGTCCTCTTTGGCGCGGTTGTGTGATGCGTGGATGTCAACGCGCTCGCTTACTGTTAATTCTGACCACCATGCGGCGATCAATGGCTCCTTGGTCTGTGCCTTGATAAAAAGCTCACAGGCTTTCTTAGTGTCGAACTGTTCTCGCTTCCGTTTGGCATTGATCTTTCCATCAAAGAACCAGCGAACCTCTCCATTGACCTTCCATTTTTTCGGTTTAATTACCTTCATCTCTACACCTAAACTAACGTGGGACTGCAATCTGTTAAGTGTGATACATCACACTTTTAGACGGTCATAATGGGTTTCAAAGGGATTCGATGGGAATCAATAGGATATAAGAAACCTCTTTATAAGTGTGATATTATGTAGGATTTAGTCTGTTTCCGGAGAAAAGAGGAAAAGATCAGAAAGAACCACTATCAATCGACGAACATCATTTCGTTGGACACCAACAGCGACTGGCCAAGCCGCTCCCACGCGGCGGCACTCGGCACAAATTCATCGACAAAAGCCTTGGCCAAGTCCAACTCCTCCGCCGATGGTTCACGCTGGTAGGCCAAGCGGTAAATCACGCGGATACGCTCTTCGTCATCGGCTGACATCACGCCCGAACGGGCGCCCAGGCGCTTGGCTTGCGCCTCGATGAACGGGCTGTTCAGCAGATACAACGCCTGCTGCGGCACCGTGGTGGTAAAGCGTTTCGGGCAGGTCGTGTCCGGCCCGGCAAAGTCGAAGGTGCGAAACAGGTTCGGTAGGTTTTGACGGTCGACGAAGCCGTACACCGTCCGGCAACGGGCGTCCGGCTTGTTGGCAATATGAACCGAGCGGCCACCCTGCTTGAGGGTGAGGTTGCCGGAGACACTCAGCACCGAGTCGCGCATCGCCTCGAAGTCGAGCCGCTTGCGGTTCATCTGCCAAAGCAGCCTGTTGCCGGGATCTCGCTCGGCATATTCCGGGTGAACCGTCTCGCCCTGTTGATACGTACTCGAGGTCACGATGCCCCTGATCAACGCCTTGATCGACCAGCCGTTGTCGACGAAATCCGCCGCAAGAAAATCGAGCAACTTGGGATGAGACGGCGGCTCAGCCCGCACGCCAAAATCACTCGGCGTGATGACAATCCCGCTACCAAACAATCTTTGCCAAACGCGGTTGACCATCACCCGCGCCGTGAGCGGGTTCGCAGGATCAGCAATCGCCTTGGCCATCTCGAGTCGCCCGCTCCCCTCCACAAACGACTTGCGCTCGCCATGCGATAATGCCGCGATGAAGCGCCTCGGCACAGTGTCCCCTTTCATACCCGGGT
>CAWKZI010000361.1:0-3538 GCA_963854365.1 Gammaproteobacteria bacterium | reverse complement strand
TTTCAAATTGGCGAGATTATTTCGATATGAAAGCCTATGACAAAGAAATAGCAAGAGTTCTAGGATAGACAAGAAAACA
The DNA here is from genome assembly GCA_963854365.1 of Gammaproteobacteria bacterium. Taxonomy (GTDB): domain Bacteria; phylum Pseudomonadota; class Gammaproteobacteria; order Pseudomonadales; family Pseudohongiellaceae; genus UBA9145. Next base: position 3,459 of record CAWKZI010000361.1, on the reverse strand, counting down.
GAATTTACCAGCTCATCACTCAGCGGTTTTTGCAATAGGCTGTAATGACCGGTCACCATATACTGGGATGCCTCCCAGCAGAGCCAATAAAACTTGAGTATCTGTAATCTCTTGCGGCGGTAGATTACACAAATTTTGATCTAGCACGATCAGATCGGCTAATTTACCGACCTCGATGGAGCCCGTATCCTTTTCCATAAAGTTCACATAAGCACTGTTGATCGTGGAAGCCTGAATAGCATCAGCCAAATCAATCCTTTGATTATCAAGAAATTCTACACTAACGTTTGTAAGCGGATCGCGTCGCATAACGGCAGTCTCAATTCCTAGCAATGGATTGCCCGAGGTGACAAACCAGTCACTGCCAAAAGCAACAATAGCGCCTGAATCTAATAAACTTCGAATAGGATACAGCCACTTACTCCGCTCAGCACCTATCTTAGGCATTGTTAGCTCCGTAACAAATTTATCTCCATGCCCAATAGGGTTGGAAATTTGCTACGACGTCTAACTCCTTAAACCGAGGAATATCAGCGGGATCCCGACAGCTTCGGCCCAAGAACGATTTTAATGAATTCTCATCGCCTAAAAAAAGCCCCTTTAAAAAAGGGGCTTGATTAATATTAGTAATTAAATAATTTGATTTTCAATCAGACTGATCAAGAGCCTTTTCTCGAGCACTCTTCAAAACGACTTCCATATCGCCGTCTTGCCCAACTTGCGGGTGATATTTCCCATAAGGCAAAGTCGCGACTGCAGTGGCATTAACCTGCCGTGCAATCGGGATATAGTCCGTAATAGCAGTATTGATAGCTGTTTGCACAATATCTAACAATATAAAACCTGATGATTGTCCGCCTGTATCAACAACTATTTGCTGGTCATATGACCAAAGCACAGAGTTATCTGCTGTCGAAACCAAAATATAACTCATTCCTACCGTAACATTAGCCGCTAAAACAACGTAGTTTGTATCCCATTTGTTGATAGTAATATAGAGAACAGAATCTGCGCCAAAATTATTCTTAAAAACGCTAGCTGGAAGCCCTAAAATCTGAGAACCTTCAACAATGCCTTCCCTCTGAAAAATGTCTGAAACGATAGAAACTGGCAATACATAGTAGCCGTTGTCTGCGAACGGGATCGTAAGCGTCGAATTAATTAAATCGCCTGCGTCAGCTGCAGTCGTCTTGTTTACAACTGGAACTACTAACATAGAAACGGGCTTTTCACTGGGCGAATACATTTTCGGATAAGCTTCCATCTTTGTTTCAACTTCTGCACATCCAGCTATAAAAAGTGTAAAAGCAGCAACAACTATTAGTTTAAATTTCATCTTCTTCACTCCCTTTAGACACTCCACTTAACAACCTCTCTATAAAAATTCTAGACTCAGGATACAATTTTACTTCTTTGTTAAATTCTGCAACTGCAGCATCGGTTTGATTATCAAATGCTAAAAGATTGCCGAGCTCTGCATGAATTCCAGGAGGCACACGCAAACTTTTTTCTTGGGATTCAGTAATAATATTTCGCAAGCTTTTTTGATGAGCAGCTCTGCTTTCGGTGGATGGCTCTTTTATTAGATCGTGGTACGTATAAGAGTAATTGCCCCAAAAATAACCCCCAGGCGAAACCGTACTGCATCCTGATACCAATGCAACAAGAAAAACTACTAATGCTAAACTTTTACTCATTTCCGTATCCTCAATTCTCTAGTCTGCCCTTTGCCGATATACAACTCTTTATCGAACAAAACCATCATTCCATCCCGGACGATTACACGCTGGGACCCCTCACTCACCTCAAATTTGATTATTTCCAACTTCTCATTCTCTCGGTCCTTAACACCAAGAATACCCATTTTATAATCCGTCAAGTCTTCTTTTACTATGGTTAAAGGAGGATTACTCCCAACTGTAATCGTTGCACCCACAAGTAACTCAGATTTTATTACCAGAGTTGTTGGCTCAATTAAACCACTACTCTGATTCTGAAGTGTTCCACAACCAGAACTTAGCGCAAGAACTAAAAATAAGCTAAAAATTTTCAAAATTTTAATACCCCTTGTCCGTTACTCTACAACATAGTACTTAGTTAAATCTGAGCCAATAGACCCGCTGATCAATGAGGTATATGAAATCTCATTGAATTCATCCTCCCCAAAGGTATCGATCACAGCCAGAGTAGCCACTTCTTTTCCTGGAAGCGTTATCATAGCTCCAGTCTGAGGATTTTTGATTGTAATTCCATTTGAGAATACCCGCAGGTTTATGCCTTGCTTAAGACCTTGGCTATTACCTCCTGCCAAAATATATGACCCTTCTTGTTCTGCTAAAAGATATGAACGCCAAGGTTTACTAGTCATATTTTCAACCAGATTACTTGTTAATTGGGATATCGCTGACGAGATAGCTTTATCCGTTAAACTCTGGTCAAAACCAGCGCTACTGCCTACTCCCATCGTCTTCTTTGTTTGAGTTAGTGCCTCACCGGCGCCTTCTTCCGAGTGAATAATACGCCCAGTACTCACCTCAATTAGTCTCACATTAACTTTAGCATAAGCTTTCTGAACTTTAGAGCGAGAAAAAACACCCGTATCAGATTCCGTCGATCGCCCAAACTCACTTACCGAGCCTATAATTAAATAGTCAACCGAAACACCTGCGTCTTTTAAGCCAGCAAGAATTTTCTCTGTCGAAATTTTGTCAGTATCCGTGCGCTCAAACATGAGAAAATATCCAGTCTCAGCTAAACGTGAACTTAGGATGTCAGATGCCTGCTTCCCTATTCTATCGCCAGAATTATTGACTAAAAAAGAAGTTCCTGACTGCGTTTCATTTGTAAATCGCGCGATAGCTACTTTTCTTTTAAGTTTGACAGCTTGGTTGGAAGAAACTTCGGCTGATGAGGCAGTCGTCATATCTATAGTTTGCTCAGCAGCCATGGCAAAGTTCCATGGTAATAAGCTGACAATTAACCCCATAATCAATGTTTTCATATACTCTCCAAAATTAGTCGCACCCTCAATATAAAGTATACTTGGGCATTTATCAATTACTGGATAAACGCGAGATGTGTACTTTGGATCGAGTGGTTTTCCAACGCATCAAAGTCTTCATCAAATACCAGGGCAAAATTATAGTAAACATAAAGTAGCACGAACGCTGCTATGGCCCAAGATAATAATTGGTGTTGGCATTTGTACTTCAGTCTTAATGTACACTTTTTATTCCAAACATTATCAGGCGGCAAACCAAAGTGGACAGTCTGGTTTAGCGCTCACCGGAGACACTTTACTGGCAATTTTCTATAGCCTAGTAATGACTCTGGGTGGTATATTTGTAGGGGGGAAATTCGCAACTACTACACTGATGGTCAGCCCTGACAAGGACAAAACTGCGTTAACTAAAGCTTCCTAACCTAGAGATGAACATATAATGAAAAATCTTAAAAACT
>CAWKZI010000360.1:0-3539 GCA_963854365.1 Gammaproteobacteria bacterium | reverse complement strand
AATATAGCCAAATGTTGGTTTCGGGCTATTACAGCTGGAACTGGCTTGAAGCAACTCACGTTCTCACATTGATGATTAGTATTGGCTCTCTCTTCATCATTGATTTTCGCATGCTCGGTTGGGTACTGCCTGATGTCTCAGCAACCGCTATTGCCGATAGATTGCATAAACCAATGATTATTGGTTTTGCCATCATGTTTATCACCGGGATATTGCTGGTGTATGCGAAGCCAGTTGAAAACGTTCAGAGCCTCTGGTTTCGCATTAAAATGATACTGTTGGTATTGGCCTTTATTAATGCTTGGGTTTTTAATTCGAGGATGAGAGAGGCAGACGGGACCTGGGATTCAGCTCGTGTCGCACCGAAGCCATTGCGAACAGGTGCGATTATATCTCTTTGTCTTTGGTGCGGTGTTGTTGCTATGGGCCGTTTTATTCCTTACGACTGGGTAGATTGTCCAAAAGTGAGCAACACTGCACTTCTTTGGGCTTCAGGTTGCGTGGAACAACTGAACGCGCTGTAGAGAGTTAGTCGAATAAAATTCGGAGTTTTAGATGTTAAGTAATTTTCTGAGTAATTATAGGAGCGTGACGAGCCTGGCATTCATTGTGCTGGCCGCTGTATTGGTAGAATTCTTCGAAGTCAGGGCATCGATCTATCCGAGCTTACTGCCATTCTTCGAATGGCTGAAATATTCCTCTTGGATTGGCTATTTGGGGATAACGTACGGGTCAGTGTATGCAACTGTCCAAGCTGGGCATCTTATTGCCATGGCGATCATCGGCGGAACTGTATTGGTTACCGATCTTCGATTGCTGGGAGTGCTCCTTAAGGACATTCCGTCTGAGTCCATCACTAAGGGAACCCATCAGTGTTTCAAGTATGGCTTGAGCGTAGCAATTGCTACTGGAATCTTCTGTGCAGCTGGCGTAGCCGACAAGGTTTATTACATGCCAGTGTTCTGGATTAAAATGCTAGCTTTGCTCGCAGGCTCCGGTTTCATGTTCTTTATCAAGCAACCCCTGTTGAATAGCCGACCACATAGTGAAATAGGTCCATGGACACTGAGATTACTGGCAGTGGCATCTATTTTTATATGGTTTACAGTCGCCGCTACCGGTCGCTGGATAGGGTTCAGTTAAGAGAAAACTCGGCTTAATTGCTAGGAGTAGGTATGAACAATAGTAAGTGGGATGACAGAACAATCGCGGCTGCGAGTTCTTCTGTGATTATATTGGGTGCCTTGCTGTACTACTGGGCAGGTGAGGTGCAGTCGACCGTAGAATTATTGGAATTAGCATATGGCTCATTCAAGTTTTTTAACAATCCGATGATCTTCTAAAGTGCTGCCGAATTTGTTCGCAGCCTTATTTGGTTTTTCGATATTATGGGAATCACAAAACAAATAAAAAAGGGATAGCTAAGATTAGCTATCCCTTTTTTATGCCGCAATTATTTCAGGGGCGAATAGTCTGTCGCCGTCATATAACGTCGCTCGACACCTGCTAATATAGGTCCATTCGCATTGGAGGCGTCAGAGACCGCTTTCCACTCTGGGTCCTGCCCGAATGCTTGCCACGAAGCGTTAGCGGCTTCCTGACTTGCGTGTTCTAGTACGTATATCAGTGTGTCATCCGCATCCTCTTCGCTAGTGGGCGACCAGAAACCGACTATTTTCATGCCATTATTTTCAAATATCCGGATAGTGTGGTCGCGGAAACGAGCATGAAGATTTTCCAAATTGCCTGGTGTCGCCGTGTAGATCCTAAGCTCATACACCTTACCGGCTTCCTGCGCAGACGAGCTGACGAAGAAACCAGCGCCTAGGCCAATTATCAGTGATAGTAGGGAAAAGCCAACGGTTTTTCTGATTTTGCTCACATTACTCTCCTGTATTCAGTCGTTTTTTATTAACCTTAACGAGTATAATCAAGCGACTAGTAAATAGCGACTCACAGAACCTTCCAAAAGTGCGGCTTTACAGGATGAGACTAGTCGCTATTTAATCCGAATGTAGCCTGATATCTTGCATGTAGCTTAAAGTGTTGAGCAGAGAACTACTATGAAGAAGCGACTTACCATAGCCTTGCTTATTTTCCTCGCAAGCCCACTTGGGCCTGTTTACGGACAATCTGAGTCATCTTTGGATTCCTTGGATGAAATAGCGCTTTCGCGTGCTTTGTTAAATGATCAGCAAGACCGCTTTGGAACTTTGGATTCACGACTAATAGAGCCGCTCGAGCAATTGGCGGATGTGCTGATGCAGCTAAATCAATTTGATGAGGCGCACGCCATCCTCGACCGGGCCATGCAAATAGCCCGTGTCGAGAATGGTCTATATACCGAAATTCAACGGCCCCTACTTGAAAAGAAAATCGAAAACTTTGCCAATCGAGGAGATTGGGACAAAGCTAGAGAAAATATGGAGCACTTGCTCTGGCTCTATACCAATAAGAGCTTACATGTTGATCAGGTATTGATCGACGATCTTCTGGTATTGTCGCGATCGCACCTGCGCGCCCTAGCCGAAGATAATAGTGCATGGCAGGGCTACCACTTTAGACAATCATCTTGGATTAGATGGCTCGCGCTTGGTGTGGCTGAGAATCTTTGGGGAAAGACAGACGAGCGGCTCGTGCCAATAATTTACGAGCAGCTGCGCCAGTTTCATCTACAGACGATTGCGTTGTGGCGGGGCGGCTCAACCAGCTATTCGTTGAGACAGGTAGCTCCAGGCTCGAGTATCATACGTGATCGTTCTGACGTAAATGAGAGTTTTTACCTGACGGGAATGGGTTTGGTCGACAATTTGTTTTCGATCTACGCCGAGAGTGAGTCGCCGGACCCGGAAGCCATAGCGATGACGAATGTGTACCTCGCCGATTGGCATATTCTTTATAACAAACCGCAGGCTGCGACAGAAACATACCGACAGGCGTATCAAGGATTATTAGCATCCGGTGTGGATGCTACGCTGGCGAATGAACTCTTTAGTCAGCCAATGGTGATACCAGATACAGAATTTTACGCAAGCGTGGAGACGGCGGTCGCGGCGCAACGCAACAGGATGGTAACGGTAGGTAAAGAAAATTCCGAAGTTTACTTGTCCTTCAGTGAATGGTCTGCCGCTCTACCGAATGTGCGCAGTCCAATCCCTAGCAATGCTGCGGGTAGTGAAGCCGAAAATTCAAACTTCGCCCTGTTTTCCTTCAGCCTTGCGGGAGTGAACAAGGTGTCTCGCTGGCACAGCCATCGATTCAGTAGCACGGTAAGCATGATCCAGCAGGCAGAACTTCTTGCGCATTATTTGCAGTCGCCCCCTGAAGAGAGCCGGTTGTTAGAGAAGTTGAACAGCTTGACTTTTCGACCAAAGTTAGTTAACGGAGGGCCTCAGCAGGCGATGGGTCGAATAAAATACAATTTCGCCATTGACGACCCGAGCACCTCATTGAACGTGCAACCTTAGTTTGCCTAAGACCGCTCGTATCAAATTGCAAAGCAGCATCGCTGCCTGCCATCCAAAGAGTGTTAGTCCAAG
>CAWKZI010000359.1:0-3547 GCA_963854365.1 Gammaproteobacteria bacterium | reverse complement strand
CAGTGAAAATTTACGTGGTAAACCCTATGACATTAGTGCTGATGAAATAGCTCGTCGTTGCAAGGAAGCTTGGGATCGCGGTGCCACAGAAGTCTGTATGCAGGGTGGCATTCACCCTGATTACACCGGTCAGACTTATTTAGATATTATTGAAACCGTAAGAAAAGCGGTTCCAGAAATGCATATTCATGCATTTTCCCCTTTGGAAGTTTGGCAAGGCGCACAAACTTTAAATATAGGTTTGGAAGAGTTTCTGACTAAACTTCAATCAGCGGGACTCAACACTTTGCCCGGGACTGCAGCAGAAATTTTACATGATGATGTTCGTAAAGTTCTCTGTCACGATAAGCTTAACACCGCTGAGTGGCTTGAAGTGATGCGTGCCGCTCATGCAGTTGGTTTCAGAACCACCGCAACAATTATGTACGGTCACATAGAAGGCCCTCATCATTGGGCTAGGCATCTTTGCGTGATTCGAGACTTGCAGCAGCAAACGGGTGGTTTTACCGAATTTGTCCCCCTGCCCTATGTACACATGGAAGCGCCAATGTATCTAAAAGGGAGGTCCCGGAAAGGACCAAGTTTTCGTGAAGCTATTTTAATGCATGCTGTGTCCCGCCTAGTTTTTGGCAAATTGATTCCAAATATCCAAGCTTCGTGGGTGAAGATGGGTAGGGAAGGGGTTGAGATGTGTCTCAATGCGGGAGCTAATGATCTGGGTGGTAGCTTGATGAATGAGAGTATTACCCGTGCAGCTGGTTCAGGTTTTGGGCAAGAATGGCATCCTTCTGCTATTGAAGACACCATTAAATCCATGAATCGTCAGCCTCGAATGCGCAACACAGTCTACGGTGACGCCAGCATAGAGCGACGATCTTCAGCACTCAAACTCAGCGAGCTGACTACTGTTGAAAACCTAACCGCCGGTAAGAAGCAGCGTAGTAAAAAGCTTATCGACCTGGCAGAAGTTGGTTAATTTAGCATCTGCGTTAATTCAGAAACTTTAAAACAACTAACTCCGCTGCCTGTTGTCTCTAGAGCCAATCCAGGTCTTAATACTCTCGGAAATGTAAGGCGAGGCGCTGTAATGGAGTCTCTTTACATTCACTTAATGATTATTCCGCCTTTTTGGCGCGAGTTTTTCTAAAATAAATTCGTCTACAAGCTCGCGCCAACTAGTTATTACTAATTATTTCTGCGCTTCATTTAATGCTCTAGCTTCTTGAGCGCGAGCACCACGAAGAGCACCGACCATACTGTAATTTCCCTCATGACAGGCGTATTCATAGATATGTCCACTGTCATCTTGGGTGAATGAAAATTCACCTCGCCAAGGCTCAGTATAAAATCTTAGATCATTTACGGTGTACTGGTAATTCAGTTCAGTGTCCGATGTCCGAGTGAACCGCTCAGTCACACGTGCTTCGCTACTTATTAACATTGGCCGACCCAAACTGGCACGTTCCGGGTTTACATCACTGTAGTGGGTAGTTTCAACTACCAGCGTATCGCCTTCCCAGTGTCCCACTGAATATCCTTCAAAGGTGCGATAGGCATCAGGGCGACCTGCGCTATTCAGGTAAATAATCCTGGTGGGTGAGCTCTCCTCACTAATGATAGCAATGGTATCTTTGGTCTGAACAATTCCATTGTAGAGCTGATAAATGAAAGTGCGCATTGGGGGCGACGCCCAGGCTTCGGTGCAACGTTCAACACCGGGCCTCTGCTCAGGCCCATCATAACCGACTCCTTCAAAATAATTGTGGCCTGATCTACTCGCACCTAGATCGTTATAGGGCAGTATCCCATTTTCCGGATGAATAATAACTGAAGTTCGATACTCACCATTCACCATAGCCAATACCGGCGGACCGAAAATGTCGATATCCGGGTCTGTATTAGTTCCTTCACCAGCGCCGGCGACTGCTTGTGCAAAACCTGCTGCCTGCTCAGGCGGCAGCACAAGAGGAAGTCCCTCCGGACGCTCTAGCAAGGTGCTGAATCTTGTCCCCCATACACCTTGGAAATCGGGTTGCCCATATTCTGTTCTTGGCACCTGATAGCTGCCTGAAGTCTGAGCTAAACCGGTGGTGGCAAAAAGACTGGCAGTCAGTACTAAAGCAAGATTACGAGTTTGCATATTGAGATCTCCACTATAGATTTTATGCCTCGGAGGAAAACCCGTCCTGGATTTCATTCCGATTTTGGTGGCCAATAGCTGATACTGCCAAATACTTGAGCAATTTGAAAACTTCTTTCAATGGAGGTATAGCGTTCTTACTTATGATGAATACTAATTAACAGGTACTAGGAAAGCTTCCAAATAATTAAAAAGGTCTGAGTATTTCAATAATTGATTAGGTATTTTGCTCTTAGATACAGTGTTTTCGAATTTTTTAGGTGAATGGTTCAATGTTTTCATATCGATCTATAAGGAAGAATCGTGCGGATACAGTTAACAATTAATGGGAAAAATTTGGGAATACTTGCTCGCCACTTGATCTGTCATCGGTCTTGACAATATCCAAACAGTAATTGGTTTATCTGTTGTATCAGGAAGATACAAAATACCGATAGGATTTACAGAGCTAGTTCAGGGAAACCTATCTTCCATTCGTGCTCCTCTCAAGGAATTCGCGAATGAATAGTTGCCCTCATGACAGGCATACTCATACAAAACCTCACCTAGGGCCATTCGTTTGAAGGGAATCTCAGCTGTAAAAGGCTGTGTGTAAACGTTTGGGTCTGTAACGGTATAGCTGTACAAAAATTCATTCTCGGTTGTTAGCGCAAAACGTTCGACTACTTCAAAGCGTTCGGTGGATAGAATTGGAGGATAGGATTGTTCGTCGCGAAAGTTGTTGGTGTGAACTACCAGTGTGTCGCCTTCCCAATGGGCTATAGAATCACCCATCCATTTTGCAAAACCATTGCTGGGGTGTTCAGCATTAATTCGAATTATTCGTGCGTCATAGGGATACTCGCCCAGAATAACTAGATAGTCCTTAGTCTGAACTATTTGAGCGTAAGGGGAGAGCCCGCGTTGAAACATCAATGATAGCTGAGGCCCTGCAATGAGACATCTTTCTGCGGCCCAGGCCATTTCCGGGCCAGCCATGAGTTGGCCGGATCTAAGTACTGAATTAAAAAAATCATTTATTTCAGATTCATCTTTAATCGGTAATCGTCCATTGGCTGGGTCAATAATCAGAGAGGTTCGATACTCACCGTTGATCTGAGCAATATCGATTGGAAAGTCATCGAAATCGTCATCTGCTTTGTTAGTAACCCTTGAACCTAATTCTGGCGCTCTACGGTCTGGATCGAGAGGGGACTCCCTCTCTTGCAAACCATGCTGGGCTCGCTCAATAAGGGCTAGTGCTTCTTCTTTGGTATAGCTTTGTTTTTCCCCAAGCGCAGACGGGCGCTGCAGAGGAGTCTGGTGAAGATTATTCCAATTGCCCTGAAAATCCGGGCGGCCTTTAGGTGTGCGTAATTCTTCCTGAGCAGCAGATATAAAAGAGGCCGATAAGAAAGCAGCAGCAAT
>CAWKZI010000358.1:0-3556 GCA_963854365.1 Gammaproteobacteria bacterium | reverse complement strand
TTTGCCATTAACCTATTTAACCTTTGGCGGGTTTAATCGGACAGAGTCTTTAGTCCGATCCACTCAGGTAGGCGGACGTTTAACTGGCATTCGGGAGCTTATATCTCCCGCCTTCGGGAACGAGGGGGCAATGGCCGAGCTTTGGGATGCTATTAAGACGGTTCAGGCGAACGACGCCCAGTCTATTGTTGAATCCTCAATTTTTGCAGCAGGTAATAGAAGAACGCGCGAAGCTTACTCTACATCTCTAAAACGCATGGAACCTCTGGCCGAATTCGCTGAAACATTACCTATTGACGGATGGGAACCGAGGAGTAAGGACGGTAATTTACGACAACAAGCACAGTTTGCTGTCGCAGCGTTTAAAGGGGGGGTTAGCGTGGCTGCAGACCTTTATCAGTCGGGGTTTGACACTCATACTTTAAACGACTCGCAGCAAACCACATTTCTGAACAAATTGACTGATGGTATAGACTATTTGTGGGACGCTGCAGAAGAAGCAGGCATCGCAGATCGTTTAGTAGTTATCGTTGGAAGCGACTTTTCTAGAACACCATATTATAACTTTCTAGATGGCAAGGATCATTGGCCTGTTGGCAGTTACATAATTATGGAGAAAGGCAAGGGCTACACTAACCGTTATGTCGACGGCTCTGACGAAGGACAAAACGCGGCAAGAATAGATCCCGAGACCCTTCGGCCTTCAGGCTTTGGAACAAAAATCCTTACTAGTCATGTGCACGACGCCCTTCGAGAGTATCTTGGCCTTGCTAACTCGGCAGCAGCCGATGTTTTTCCATTAAGGAACACCGAGCGTTTCAACTTTTTCTCATGAATTTAGGGTGAGTTTTTCTTAGTATACAAAGTGCATAAGGCCCTGACTGCGAGTTTGTCAAAGCTACACGATCTTTCGTCCACAATAGTATGTAAAGGGGTGCAATGGAACCATCCTGACTTATCGGGGTGTGCCCTTAGGGTGGGGTGCTGGCTACTGGCTAACTAAATTATATACTCTACGCCTGTTGATGCGAGCCCGACTAAATCAATAGCGGTAGTATTTAAGCTATGATCAGCAGCAACTATGGCTAGACCGGCTGAAGTATAGGTACCATTATCAATGAGAGCCGAATACTGACTGATATTATCGGCTGGCGTAGGTGGTCCGATCAGATTCCCCCAAATCATTTCAACCACTGATAATGAGCTTGCATTGGGCCCCAGAACCACTTCAAGTGCAGTCTGCATTAGCTGTTCATAGGTCATTCCGTCGTCAAGAAGCTTTAATCCTGCACCAACATATGTTTTATTTGTCGCTTGATCTTTTCCAAGAAGTAGCCCTAACAGTTTAATTGTCTTCCCTGCGTTACCGTCAAGGTCTAGAGCTATGTGCTTGTCATTAAACTTAAGGCGTTCAATGTTACTAAGAGTATCTTTATCAGTACCCGAAGCAATATTCCAAACAGTTCCCGACTTAACCAAAGAAACATCTGTAAAATTTTCCGTGTAAACAGCCTGATCAATACCCGCATCACCATCTATGGTATCTCCGCCTAACCCTCCCGTAATCACATTGTTAGAGGAATTCCCAATAATCACATCCGCACCAGAACCGGTGATTACATTCTCAATAACAGCACCAAAAGCAATGCTAAAGTTATTTTTTAAAAACCAGCCGTTAAAAGGAATAGTACTGTAAGAACCGTCTGTAAGATTGATTGTGCTACTCTCTGAAAAGTTACTAAAGTTTAAAGTATCAGTGCCGCCTCCATCCCATATGAGTTTTATCTCAGGAATATTAGGATCAAAAGTATAAGTTGTATTTCCACTGTTGAATTTTGTATTTGGACCATACAGGTATTGCAATGCCGCTACATCATATGCCATTGGCGTGGAGGGTATTGCATACGACTTTTCATCTATAATTTTTATAGAAGCAAGTTCAACAGAAAACTCACCTGCCATAACTGTGTACTCTCGAGAATTTTTATCTTCAGGAAAAGGTATGTCAGGATTATCGTTAGGATGTTCAACACCAAGCGCATGAAATATCTCATGATACATAACGGTCAAATCTCCAATAGGAGTTTGAGAACCAATACTTTGTGAGTTTTCGGCGATAGCTACAAGCCCAGTTGAAAAATCTGAATTCGCATAACTTTTATTGAACCAAATGTCTCCTCCTCGCGGGTCACTAAACGGAGGTTCTGCTGTTGCTACAACGCCTGGTATAAAGTTCCCCTGCTCATCAGTAATCGTATTTATAGCAAGCCTAATAGTTCCAACTTTTTCTTCAGTCTCAATAACTTCTACAAAAGCTACATTGATGTATTTCTCAATTTCCTTAAACGCTGCACGAGTGTCTTCTTGTTGTTTCGAACTAAAGGGTATCGGGGAAATTTCACCGACGTCATCCTGATAAGCATATCCTGCTAAAGAATTACTGCCCGTCGGAAAACTATATGAAATCACTGTTTTGGATTGATCCATTACTCCTTCCGAAAGAAACGAGTCGCTCATCCATTTGATAGGAGCGCCTTCTCTTTTATTGAGTAGTGAATCTATATATATTATTCCGGAAAGGTTTTTTAATTCAATTTCTTGCCCCGACTCCGAGTATGTTTGCTTGTTAATTTTTGAAGGCACTTATTTCTCCAGCTTAAAGGTTCTGTATATTTCTGTTCATGTTCGACATTTCTGCCATCTACTATGATATCAGTATCTCATAAGTTTTTTTGTAAAATCTAGGTCTCCGACAGTTATTTATGGGGTGTTTAGCATCCTTATTGTTGATGCGAAAAAGGCTGGCGCAAAAAGAGTCTTCGTATTTTGTGAGGACTACAGGATCGTGTGACCTGCACCCAGTGTAACGCACTGTCGAAGCGTACTAAGCAGCAGTGTCGCAACCCTGCAATCAAGGGCAAGACCAAATGCAAGCATCATGGAGGCCGTAGTACAGGTAGCCGAACACCAGAGGGCCAAGCCCGTCAGATAGCAGCCAACACCAAGCACGGCAGAGAGACTAGAGCTATACGCGAAGAGCGCAGCGCTAAGTTGGCGGAGCTTTATGAACTGGAGATGCTAGGACGAGAACTGGGGCTTGTTAATGGGGGTATGGTTGGGAGGAAACCACCCAGCAGGTAATAGATCGTCTAGAATAGTATGTACTAGCAGATTAGGGACCCATCCTGACTTATCGGGGTGTGCCCACCAAGGTGGGGTGCTGGCTGGGTGGTTACTAGGCAAATGGGGTGGGTCAGCTATCTAGGACTGAATTGGTCTTACCCCTAATAGCAGGAGCGCGACACTGGAGCTTAGTGCGTTTAGATTGGGCGTTACATTGGGTGCAAGCCACTCGGCCGCCAAGAGTTGTGTAGTTAGCCATAGTTAAGTTTTATTCAAACAAGAGCAGCAACAGAAAAGCAGAATAATTATGCTTCAAGGGTAAAAGTGAAGCTTACTATATCAATTATATAATTCGTTATTTCAATTAGTGGTGGTTAATTGAATTCTGTTCTATCAGAGCTGATTATTTACAGCGGTTCGCTCGAGACGATAT
>CAWKZI010000357.1:0-3556 GCA_963854365.1 Gammaproteobacteria bacterium | reverse complement strand
ACAACATCCATTACTGACATTTCTGCAATCGCGTCTAGTACTTCATCTTTAGATAGAGCCATGACTCTTATCTCCTGCTTATCATCAATTAATTTAAAAAAACGGTCTCAAAGGAATTAGGCTGCTTCCTGCTTTTGGTCTCTAACTGCAGCAACACCACGTGTTACTTTCGTCGGAACCTCATTTAGCGTTCTTGCAAGCTTCGTTACGGGCGCCAACATCACACTCATAAGAATAGATAGAGCCTGATCATGAGTTGGCAATGTAGCCAATACATCAATCTGTCCTGCATCTAATAACTTACCACCAACAGATAGTGCTTTAATTTCAAATTTGTCATTCACTTTAGCGAAGTCCTTAAGTACTCGTGCTGCCGCACCAGGATCTTCTTGAGAAAATGCCAAAATTGTTGGGCCTACCAACGCTTCTTGAATACACTCAAATTCTGTATCTGCGACCGCTCGCTTGAGCAGAGTATTTCTAACCACCCGCAAATAAACATTATTTTCTCGTGCAACTTTTCGAAGCTCTGTTAGATCACCCACCGCAACGCCACGATAATCGGCGAGCACTGCGGATAACGCACTATTAGCAGCCTGATTGACTTCGGAGACAATTTGCTGCTTGTCTTCTAGCCTTATAGCCACTTGCATACTCCTTCTTATTAAGAAATCGGTTCAAATTACTAAGCCGATTTCCGACGGCCAAATACGGCCATTGCTGAGGTAAGAAGTTGTTAACAACTTCTTACCTATTTAATAGGTGATATGAATCCAGCATTACTCTCTGGATCGGGTCTCACCATCTGCGTAGGAAATTAAGAAACAAAAATGTTTCACCTACGGTCTTTGATAGTCTCGTTGCTTATTTAATAAATTAAATCTACAACAAAACCCCAAAGTCATGAGAGCAACAGACAAGTCTGCCACTCAAAATTAGTTTCTGCTTAAGCCTCTAACGATGATTGATCGATCAGTAACCCAGGGCCCATAGTCGAAGACAAAACAACCTTCTTTATATAAACGCCTTTTGCTGATGATGGCTTAGACTTCTTAAGGTCAGCCAATAGGGCTTCCAAATTTCCTCGAATTTCCCCGCCATCGAATCCTACTTTTCCAATACCGCCATGAACGATGCCATTTTTGTCTGTACGATAGCGAACTTGACCTGCTTTGGCATTCTTAACTGCAGTTTCGACATCAGGAGTAACTGTACCAACTTTTGGATTAGGCATAAGACCACGAGGACCTAACACTGTTCCTAGCTTGCCAACAACTCGCATTGCATCAGGAGTTGCTATAACTACATCAAAGTCTAAATTGCCACCTTTAATAGATTCAGCAAGATCATCAAACCCTACAATATCAGCACCGGCTGCGGTTGCCTTATCAGCATTCTCACCTTGGGCGAATACCGCAACACGAACATCTTTACCAGTTCCATTAGGTAATGTAGTAGAGCCTCGAACAACCTGATCAGATTTGCGCGGATCAACGCCCAAATTGATTGCTACGTCTATAGATTCTTTGAACTTGGTAGATGAAAATTCTGAAATGAGAGAAACAGCCTCTTCGATAGAGTAATCCTTACCTACTTCCAACTTTTCAGCTATTTGTTTTTGTTTTTTGGATAGTTTAGACATTTTACTCTATCCCCTCAACTTCCAGGCCCGCGCTTCGAGCGCTACCTGCCAAAGTACGTACCGCCGCATCCATGTCCGCAGCAGTGAGGTCCACCATTTTCTGGGTGGCAATTTCTTCAAGCTGGGCACGAGTTACTTTACCTACTTTCTCAGTATTGGGACGCCCAGAGCCCTTCTTGATACCGGCTGCTTTTCGCAGCAGTACCGAAGCTGGCGGAGTCTTAGTGATAAAAGTAAAACTGCGATCTGCGTAAACTGTAATCACCACAGGAATAGGTAAGCCTGGTTCAACACTTTGAGTCTGTGCGTTGAACGTCTTACAAAATTCCATGATATTCACACCGTGTTGCCCGAGAGCCGGACCAACTGGAGGGCTGGGGTTTGCTTTGCCCGCACCTACCTGTAGCTTAATATAAGCCAGTACTTTTTTAGCCATTGCTATCTCCTTTGGGTTCAAACGTCCTTCTAGTTGAAAGCAACTAGAAGCCAACTCCCCGGCGAACTTCGCTGTATAGTTAAACGAAGTTCGGCTTTTAAAAAAACCATTCGAATTCTTATTTTAAAAATACGAAAGGTATGCTCTTTCTTAATCCGATTACTTTTTAGCTCTTCTCTACCTGAGCAAACTCAAGCTCGACAGGTGTGGATCTACCAAAAATCAAAACTGCTACACGTAACCGACTCTTTTCATAATTCACTTCTTCAACCGTTCCAGTGAAGTCATTAAAAGGGCCATCTGTAACTCGAACCATTTCTCCTGGCTCGTAGATAGTCTTGTGAGTTGGAGTTTCTTCGCTATCCTCCATTCTCTGGAGAATCTTGTCTGCTTCTTTATCTGTAATGGGCGCAGGCCTATCAGCGGTGCCCCCGATAAAACCCATTACTCTGGGGGTGTCTTTCACTAAATGCCAGGTGTCATCATTCAACTCCATATGAACTAAGACATAGCCTGGAAAAAATTTCCGCTCACTTTTCCTTTTTTGGCCAGCACGCATTTCCAACACTTCCTCAGTTGGCACGAGCACTTCGTCAAAATAATCGTCCATTTTTGACAAACTTATTCGTTCATGCAATGCGAGCATGACCTTTTTCTCATAGCCTGAGTAAGCGTGAACTACATACCAACGTTTAGCCATTTTTACCTCTAACCAATAATTGACGAAATAACACCGTTTAGCCCCCAATCCAATAGCCAAAGAATTAGAGCTACGATGAAGATAACGATTAATACGACAATGGTTGTTTGTGTTGTTTCTTGCCTAGTTGGCCAAACCACTTTATTAATTTCTACTCTTGCTTCGAGGCAGAGTTTTACGAATGCACGACCTTTAAGTGTTTGCGCAGCAATCCAGCCAGCAACACCTGCAGCAATCAGTAGGCCAATAGTTCGAATCAGTAAAGACTCAGCAGAGAAATAAGAATTCCCATAAGCACTGGCAGCAACTATCGCTGCAACAACAGCCCACTTAACTAGGTCTAACTTACCGTCTTCACTTTCTATTTTTTCTACCATAGGACCGTGTCTGTCTTAGTTAAAAAGCTAGCTTCGATTTCAGCTATTCAGCCTCAATTTTTCGCTAGAAGGGCTGCTTACATTTTGTAAACAGCAATTATTAGGATCTAAATTGCCTGCCTTTAAATGGCAGGCCAGGAGGGAATCGAACCCCCAACCTGCGGTTTTGGAGACCGCTGCTCTGCCAATTGAGCTACTGGCCTAACGGTTTCTCTTAATCTTAAGCATTTTCCCCATAAAGACGATTAAGCCGAAGCTCCCAAGAGAGAGTTTCGGCTCTGCAGAAATATTTAAATCTTATTATTCTATAATCTTAGCAACTACGCCCGCTCCAACGGTGCGGCCACCTTCACGAATAGCAAAGCGTAAGCCTTCATCCATCGCAATCGGTGCTATCAAGC
>CAWKZI010000356.1:0-3558 GCA_963854365.1 Gammaproteobacteria bacterium | reverse complement strand
TACATCTTTCTAAGTACTCGCATTCTGGGCTAAAAGACTTAATAACTCGGCACTTTGCCCGATAACCTATGGGATTATCCCCGAATAGTTATAAAGTGTTTTATTGCTGATTTAAGCCAGTAACCGATTTTCAGTTTATAGATACCTGAACTACCCCTAACTATTCTCGAATCGTTCGTATAAACTACGTGCAGGTATCTGAATAAATTGAAAAATGTGTCAATGAGAAAAACTAGTAAAGAAGCTGAAATTTCAGGAGTAATGCATCGCTTAGTGCGCGAAGGCACTTTAATTGTGTATTTCCTGCTAGGCTTGTTTCTTCTCATCGCGCTATTGAGTTACTCATCAGCTGATCCTGGTTTTACGACAACAGGAAGCGGAGATGAAGTTTCAAACGCCGTGGGCGTGTATGGCGCTTTATTAGCAGATATATTATTGCACCTACTCGGTTATCTAGCTTTTGGTTTTCCTGCATTACTTGGCTACAAGGTCTATACCTCGTTTAGTGAAACAAAATTGGACGCAGAATTCTCTTGGCCAATGTTTGTATTAAAAACCTTTGGTTTTGTCCTGCTGATGGTCTCGGCTAGTGGCCTGGCAACTCTCCATTTTGAAATTCCACCAGATGTTAGTTACATGGCTGGCGGATGGGTCGGTTCTTTAGCAGTCGATCTTAGTGTGCCAGTACTGGCCATTCTAGGCAGCACCTTGTTATTTTTTGCCATTTTCCTGTTCGGCCTAACTATAACCGTAGCTATTTCTTGGTTGACGGTTATCGACAAAATCGGCGCATCAAGTATTTCGTTTTACTCGTTAATGCAAATAAAGATCACTAAATGGATTGAATCTAAGAAACAGGAAATAGCCACAAAAGAGCGCCTTGAGAGTCGTAAGAAAGTCTTAGATATTCATATTGAGAAAGAAAAGAAACGAGTGCGGCCTACTATAAAAGCGCTAGCCCCAAAAAAGATAGTCAAAAGCCCTCGAGTCGAAAAAGAAAAGCAGGGCACTCTTTTTGCAGCGACCTCGGTAAAGGAGTTACCAGCGATAGGATTATTGGATGCCTGGCAGGAAACCAACGAGTCTGGATTTTCAAAAGAATCTTTAGAGGCGATGTCCAAATTATTGGAACTAAAGCTGAAAGATTTTGGTATAGAAATAGAAGTTACCGCAGTTAACCCCGGCCCAGTAATCACGCGGTTTGAAGTTCAGCCTGCGCCTGGAATCAAAGTTAGTAGAATTACTAACCTGGCAAAGGATTTGGCTCGCTCACTGGCAATTGTTTCGGTTCGTGTTGTAGAAGTTATACCTGGTAAGACTGTCATTGGTGTAGAGATTCCCAATGAGAAGCGAGAGATGATAATGCTAAGCCAGGTTTTGTCATCGCCTGAATTCGATCGCGCTAACTCTACTCTGAGTATGGCATTGGGGCATGACATAGTTGGTAAACCGGTCATCGTCGATCTTGCTAAAATGCCACATTTATTGGTGGCAGGAACTACGGGTTCAGGAAAATCAGTAGGCATTAATGCCATGATCCTTAGCCTCTTGTTTAAGTCTACTCCCGAGCAAGTCCGCGTAATAATGATTGACCCTAAGATGTTGGAGCTTTCTGTATATGACGGCATCCCACATTTACTTACACCAGTAATTACCGACATGAAAGATGCTGCAAATGGACTACGTTGGTGCGTGGCTGAGATGGAACGCCGTTATAAGCTTATGTCATTCCTAGGCGTCAGAAACTTAGCTGGTTTTAATAAAAAGGTTACTGATGCTAAGAAGATCGGTAAGCCAATCCTCGACCCGACGTGGCAACCTGATCCAATGCTATTGGCAGAAGAACAGTCAGCTCCTGAATTAGAAGCCTTGCCCTGTATTGTCGTGATCGTTGATGAGCTCGCTGACATGATGATGGTTGTGGGTAAAAAAGTTGAAGAACTCATCGCGCGGATAGCACAGAAAGCACGTGCTGCAGGTATTCATTTAATACTGGCCACCCAGAGGCCTTCTGTTGATGTTTTAACAGGGCTGATCAAAGCAAACATTCCGACTAGATTGTCCTTCATGGTGCAGTCAAAAGTTGATTCCAGAACGATTCTCGGCGAAGGTGGCGCTGAACAACTCCTAGGTCATGGCGATATGCTTTTCCTCCCACCCGGCGGCGGTGTTCCAACAAGAGTCCACGGCGCATTTGTAAGTGATGAGGAAGTTCATCGCGTTGTAGCAGATTGGAAAACACGAGGTCAGCCCGTATACATAGAGTCAATTACTCAGGGTGCTGATGATATGGACCTAGGTAGTTTTAGTTCACAAGGCGGTGGCGACGGTGAAGAGAGTGACGCTTTATACGACGAAGCTGTGCGTTTCGTTACTGAATCACGTAAAGCTTCAATTTCAGCCGTGCAAAGAAAATTACGTATAGGTTATAACCGTGCGGCCAGGATGATTGAATCGATGGAAGCCGCTGGGGTAGTATCAGAAATGAGTGGTAATGGGTCCCGAGAAGTAATCGCTCCACCTCCACCACGTGACTAACTTCCTCTTCACTAGTGAACATTATGGAAAAAAATCTAATCGTGACTTTCGTTGCTGGCTGCTTAAGCGCCACTTTAAATATTGCCAGCGCCCAGACCGCTGTTGATGATTTAGATTCATTGCTAAGCGAAACGGAAACTATGTCTGCTGACGTGGTTCAGCTAATCGTTGAATCAGACGGAGGCATTCTGGAAGAAAGTAATATTCGAATGCATTTAAAGAAGCCCGACGGATTTTATTGGGAAACGCTTTCGCCGTTTCCAGAACTGATTGTCACTAACGGCAGACTACTTTGGAACTATCAACCCGATCTCGAACAAGTTGTTATTGAAAACTGGGATAGCAATCGCTCGGAGCTTGCAGCGCAGCTGTTAAGTGGAAGGACGGAAAACCTATTAACTGAATATTCTATCGAAGTACTTACTGATACAGATATGGGGACTGAGGAATTTGATCTCATGCCTAAAGCCTCCGATAGCGTCTATGAAACAATATCTATTAATTTTCAGTCTGGGGGGTTAGATATGATTTATCTGAATAGCAAGAACGGCCAACAGACGGTCTGGCAATTTAGAAATATCGAAAAAAATAAAGAACTGGCAGATAGCCTATTTGAGTTTGTTTCACCACCTGGAATCGAAGTAATCGAAAATAGTTACGTTCAGTAATTCTATGATCTTGGAAATCTATTTAAACTCAATCGGTGACCCTTAAGAATATGTACTCTTACCTGTCGATAGCTCTAGGTGGCGCCATTGGTGCAGTAACACGCTTCTGGTTAAGCGGCCTTGCAGAAAAATACAACAGCTCTGATTTTCCAATAGGAACTTTAAGCGTTAACATTATTGGTTCATTTTTAATTGGAGTGCTATTTATAGTATTCGCAGATAAAATTCAAATAGCCGATCAATGGCGGCCAGTGTTGATGATTGGATTTCTCGGAGCAATGACTACTTTCTCTACGTTTTCACTGGACGCACTTTT
The DNA here is from genome assembly GCA_963854365.1 of Gammaproteobacteria bacterium. GTDB lineage: Bacteria > Pseudomonadota > Gammaproteobacteria > Pseudomonadales > Pseudohongiellaceae > UBA9145. The sequence continues at coordinate 36 of CAWKZI010000356.1, read as the reverse complement.
GCTGTTTCAGCAGGGCAACTACAATACCGCACTTTT
>CAWKZI010000355.1:0-3565 GCA_963854365.1 Gammaproteobacteria bacterium | reverse complement strand
TCTGGAACCATCTACCCTCGTCGATATTTTAGTCTATGACACGATAGCCAGATGGGGTGTATTCAATAGAGCTGGGGAAGTCTAATTCCTCGATTTTTGAATGGCCCACAAAGACTGCATCATCAGCTGCCCTACCTGAGAGATAACTCCGCATAAAACCACTTTCGGATTCACGGTCGGGTAGCTGACCTGTAAGAGCCATGCGGACTATTTTGGCGACTTCTTCCGGTCTGTCGCGCTGAGGATAGTGGGCCGCTGTTGGTAGTACCCAAAAGCTACTCTGAGCCTCCCGGTCATTTAGGTAGGTATCCCACACATGGTGGGAAATACGAACGGGATTCACGCTATCGCCTAATCCCCAAAGATAAGCCACGGGCACTGGGCTGCGTGGTAAATTCTCCAGCCAGCGCACTTCGTTTGCCTGGCGTTCCAACAAATAGCGGCCAACATAGATCAAGGAAATATTGCCCTGGTTGAACGCGAAGATGTCGGAGTAGGCAAGCGATTGTGGCTCGCCTTCGGTGCGCCGTGTTTGCGCTGCACGTGATGCAAGCATCTGCGCGGCGGTATCGGGATCGAGCATCCTCATTTGACCGACCCCCAGATTGGCCAATGGGAGAAACATGCCACTGTTGGATAGGAAGTGATAGTTAACCGTATAACCCGGATTAGGGTTATCTAGGTAATTGCCTAGAAAAGCTAGACCTATACTCACGCCGCGATCATGAGTATAGAGCGCAAAATCTTCGAACCCAACTACTTCGCGAACGAAATGATCAACGATCTCTGCATTCTCTGCCAACATGTAGTTGTAGCCATCAAGCGGCTTGTCAGAGAAGCCTGACCCGGGAAAATCCAGCGCGGCAATATGATATTCGTCTTCAAGAAAGGGAATCATCTTGTAATAGTCGAAACTGGAATTAGGGAAGCCATGGATCAACACTAACTTCGGTTTAGTTTCGTCTCCCCAGGTCCTGTAGAAAACATTTACTTTAGCGTCGTTATTATCTTCAGTGGTAGATGTCCACTCGAAATAATCTCCACCCTGATACCAGTCTCGTGACAGCTCAGAATAGAAAACGAAATCATCATCCTGTGCTATCAATGACTGGGAGCTAAACAACATAAGTAACAGAAGAGAAATCTTTCTTGTTAAAGTCATGATTTGATCCTAAAGTTCTGAATTAATTGTTTGCAGAGTTAGATTAGCGATCGGCCAAGCGTCCAGAACCGCCTAGTTCATAATAGACGATGGGAACAAAATCCACCGGGCCCCAACCAGGGTCATCGGTCCATTGCGCATCATAGGCGGCAGTCGGTTGTGCCGCCATCACCTCGTCCAATTTTTTCCCATCTCGGATCATGCTGAGAACTTGACCTTGGATGTCGAGAATCATGTCACGAAATTCTATTAATTCGTCTCGACCAACGACTTCGAGGCCATGACCCGGTATAACTTTTGTTTCTGGGCCGGCTAAATCGATAGCCTGATCTATTGCCGCAATTGTGCCTCTGAGGGTGCCGCCGTTGTAGATATCGATAATGGGATAGCTAGTGGTGCGGTACACATCGCCAAGATGGAGCACGTCGGATTCTGCAAAGTAGACGAAGCTATCACCATCTGTATGGGCAGGAGGTGCCAAAAAAGCGCGTACCTCTTCGCCATTGAGATAGAAGCTCATGGTGTCGTTGAAGGTTATTAGCGGTCTAGCTGCGGCAGGTTGTTGAGGAGCGTAACTGCCCCCAGCCCTTGGGAAGCGGCTTCTTTCCTCGAAAAATCGCAGGCGCGTGTTTTCATGAGCAAAGATTAGTACGCCCATGTCTGCCAGATTCTCATTACCACCTACGTGATCAATATGAATATGGGTATTGACCAGAAACCGAATTTCTTTGTCGCTCACTTGTTTCACGGCTGCTACTAGTCTGTCCGTAAGTGGTGCGAACAGGGAGTCCACCAAGAGTACACCGTCGGGACCAACTTGAACGCCGATGTTACCGCCGCCCCCTGGGCGCTGGACCATGTAAACGTTACCAGCTACAGGCGTTATGGAAAGTTCCATCCCGGCAAAACCCCCCTGGCTATAAGAGAGGCTGGTGGTAGCTGATAACTCCAGAGCAGTTACAGTGAATAGTAGTATTTTGCGGAGCTTGTTCATCGTCCCTTTCATCCTTATCTGTTTGTTTTGAACAGTGCTAATCTATCGAGTCGGCAGCGATAATTCAACTTGATCACAATGAATCCTGAATTTGGAGGATCACCTAGGATCGCTAACAGTATTTTTATTCTAGTCTGACCCCATTTACTTTTTATATTTCTGTCAAATCTAGTGTCATATTGTTCAAAGTCTAAAACTTTCTCGAGCGAGGTGGTAAGATTTCAAGAATTCATAGATATTACTCAAATTTGAAATTATGCTGAATAATCTAATGCGCAATCATTTTTGGACCAACAAGCCAGTTATTACGCGTACTCTAAATGCTCGTAGAAGAGTAGCTCTATTATTGGCGCGTTCTAGTTTTCTAATTGTCCTAGCTACCCTCGTGGGTTGTGTGGCCGATGCCACAGTCTTTGTCGAATCAACAAACCAAAATAGCCGAATCGAATTCATTGTTATTCACGCCACTTCGGAAAATTTTTCGGAGTCGCTTAGACTGCTAACTACCCGAACCAGTAATCCTGTCAGCTCTCACTACCTTGTTCCAGAATTGAATGATCCCTCGTACCCTTTTTATTCACTGCGCGTGCATTCTCTAGTGCCTGAACATCGAAGGGCATGGCATGCCGGAGTGAGTTATTGGGGTGAAGAAGTTGGATTGAATGATCGGTCAATCGGCATCGAAGTGGTCAACGAATTCAAGTGCTCTGGAACCCAGCTGCCTGTTTTGGAAATTCAGTTAGACGAAGTGGAATGTGATTTTCCTTCCTACTCCGATGAGCAAATCGAATTGCTTGTCGGTTTACTCAATTCGATTTTGAGTAGATACCCAAACATTAATCCCATCGACATTATTGGCCACTCTGATATCGCTATCATGAGAAAGTCCGACCCCGGCCCTTCGTTTCCCTGGGAAATTCTCTATGAACAGGGCATTGGAGCATGGCCAGACGGGATGCTTAAAGAGAAGCATCGGTTACAGTTTTCTGGCGCGCTGCCTTGTGCAACAAAAATTCAAAAAGCACTGTTGGCATTGGGTTACCAGATTGAAATCACCGGCGAGCTAGACTCGCAGTCGACATTTGCCTTGCGAGCTTTCCAACTGCATTTCAGGCCAGCTGATTATTCGGGCGAAGTTGATGTTGAGACAGTGGCTATATTGTGGGCGCTGTTGGAGCAATACAGACCAAGGGAATCTGCAAACTTGTAGCCATGAGAATTTGAATATTGGTTGTATTTCTAGCGGTTCTCTCAGACCCTAATTGAGGAAAGACTTCTTACTTCTTTATCTCTGTCTGGTGGCAGTGGCGCAAGAAGAAAATATTTCTTTACGAACTTCTACTCCTTTTTCTGCCAGTCGCTCCTGGTCTGTACATGACACATTCGTATGTCTTAACTCGACAACATCT
>CAWKZI010000354.1:0-3568 GCA_963854365.1 Gammaproteobacteria bacterium | reverse complement strand
TGCAAGCAGAGGGCCATGAACGATGAGCCCAGGATATCCCTCGACCTTAGTAACATATTCACGATCGTAATGAATTCGATGACCATTAAATGTTAAAGCGGAGTAGCGGAATAACAGTACCGGATCGGGTGTAACATTTTTATTGTAATCAAATTGAGTAGGAGCTGCTAATGGCTGTGGCTGGGAAGCATCAGCACCAGGGTTGTCTCGATAGACAATATCATGTTCTTCATTCAGGGCTTCGCCCTGTTCAGATATTAGAGTATGCCGAACTGTTACAAACGCCAACTGACCACTGCGGCCTTCTTTAAATTTTACCGAAAGAATTTCAGATTTTCTTTCTATAATCTCATTGACGCGAAGTGGAAAATTAAATTGAAATCTACTACCTCCCCACATGCGGCGAGGAAGATCGATTGGTGGTAAAAAGTCACCGCGATTAGGATGGCCATCTTCAGCAAGTGTGGAATGGGGTGCCGGCGTAAGAAAATATAGCCAATGCCAAAGTGGTGGAAGAATACTGTCACTGCTTAGTTTTAAATCAGTTCGCTCCAAAGTGGCAGCCATTCCAAACATAGGGTTCACTGTAAGTACTTCGTGAAGTGATTCAGTTTTGCCTATCCAGGAATCAAAATTTACTTTTTCTATTGGCATCTTTATTTATTAGCTCATTGGCAGGCAGCTGTATGGATATGAGAATTTAATGGAAGCTAGTCCAAGTTGCTACTAAAATAGAGTTCGAATTGCTATAACTGTAGCCGCATTACTGCGAATTTTTGGCGTCAGCTGCCACATGCCGTGGAACCGTAGAATTTGACAAGATTAATAAGGGGTAGCCGTGACAGGAAAATATTATGAAGAATTGGAAGTTGGTGCGGAATTCGAGCATCTGCCCCATCGCACGATCACTGAAACCGATAATCTGCTCTTCTCCACAATGACTCATAACTCTCAGCCTCTACATATAGATGCTGAATTTGCGGCATCTACACAGCATGGCCAGATTTTGGTGAACAGTTTATTTACCTTAGGTTTAGTGATAGGCCTCTCTGTTGCCGATACCACTCTGGGGACTACTATTGGTAACCTAGGAATGGAGAAAACAGAATTTCCCAACCCTGTATTTATTGGAGACACCATTAGAGCCACTACTAAAATTGTTGATAAACGTGAATCGAAGACAAAGTCTGATCGCGGTATTATTTGGTTTCAGCATCAAGGTATTAACCAAAGAGGTGAAGTTGTTTGTGATTGTTTAAGGAAAGGTATGATGATTAGGGAGCCAATTTAATGACCTTAAGAAGGTCGATACATTTTGTGCCTGGCGGCAATGACAAGATGCTTGGAAAGGCACTTGGTACCGCTGCCGACTCTCTTATTCTTGATTTGGAAGACTCAGTAACTCGAGATCGCAAAATAGCAGTTAGAAAAGAAGTTTGTACCTGGTTAGCAGAGACAGACTTTGGCATACAGGAACGTTTAGTGAGAGTGAACCCATTAGATTCTGAGTGGGGGCGTGATGACCTCGAGGCAATTCTCGAAGCAAAGCCCGATGGTGTTGTATTGCCGAAAGTTTTAGGCCGCGAAACTGTGGTTGCTGTTGATGCTCTTATGCTGCAAAAAGAAAAAGATGTCGGCTTAGAAGAAGGCGCAATAAAATTATTATTAATAGGTAGTGAAGTGGCCTCTGCGGTATTCACCCTACCAAAGATGGTGGATCATCCCCGCGTTAACGGTGTTACCTGGGGGCCAGAAGACCTTTCCGCGTCTCTTGGGGCTAGAGCTAAACGTGATGAGAATGGAAATTATTTAGAAGTGTTTAGTTTTGTGCGCTCTTACTGTTTATTGTCAGCAATAGCTGCAAGTGTTCAACCAATAGATGCTGTGTATGTGGACATAAAGAACAGTAAGGGTCTGGAGAAGGAGTGTCGTGACGCTGCCGATATGGGCTTTACAGGTAAAATGACCATCCATCCAGATCAAATTGAAATAGTGAACGCTGCATTTACTCCAACGGCTGCAGAGATAGAAGCGGCGAGAGAGCTTGTCGCGGCTTTCAAAGAAAATGAAGAAGTAGGGAGCATGGCATTTAAATTTAATGGTGAAATGGTTGATGTACCCCATCTGCGTAAGGCGGAACAGATTCTTGCAATCGCTGCACGTATAGCAACAGAGACGAGCTAAGCAATGGACTTTACCGAAACGGAAGAACAACGACTAATTCGTGACTCCATAGAAAAACTATGTAGTGGGTTTAATGATGATTATTGGGAACAGCACGATCGTGACCATATATTCCCCACTGAGTATTTTGACAAAATGGCTGCAGCAGGCTGGTTAGGCATCGCCATGCCAGAACAATATGGTGGGGCGGGCAAAGGTATTCAAGAAGCCGCTATAGTTCTCGAAGCAGTAGCTGCATCCGGCGCCTGTATGAATGGCGCAACACCTGTACATTTATCAATTTTCGGTATGCATCCGGTGGTAAAACATGGCAGTGATGAAATGCGTGAAAAATACCTGCCGCCGGTAGCCAGAGGGGAAATGCATGTCGCCTTTGGCGTCACTGAACCCAACGCGGGCAGCGATACTACATCGATTGAGACTACCGCCAAGTTAGATGGTGACCATTATGTCGTAAAAGGTCGCAAGGTGTGGACCTCCAAGGCATTGGAATCAGAGCGGGTATTATTGCTTGTTCGGACAACTCCTAAAGATAAAGTAAAACGTAAAACTGAGGGTATGACATTGCTTTTGGCTGAGCTGCAAAAGCCGGAAGTCACAATTTCTGCGATTCCTAAATTAGGCCGCAATGCCGTCAGAACTTGCGAAGTTGTTTACGATGATCTAAAGGTAGCAGTGAGTGATCGAGTGGGAGACGAAGGCAAAGGCTTTCGTTATCTGCTGGATGGCCTAAACGCGGAGCGCATTTTAATCGCTGCAGAATCCATCGGTATTGGTCGTGCTGCTCTGCGACGCGCTGTCAAATACGCTAATGAGCGGGTGGTATTTGATCGGCCTATTGGTAAAAATCAAGGTATCGCCTTTCCTCTAGCCGAAGCTAAAACTAGGTTAGATGCCGCGGCGTTGATGGTGCAGAAAGCAGCCTGGCTGCTAGACACCAATCAGCCCTGTGGTACCGAGGCGAATATGGCCAAGTGGTTAGCTGCAGAGGCAGGGTTTTTCGCTGCCGATAGTGCGATTCAAACCCATGGTGGCTATGGTTATGCTCGGGAGTACCATGTTGAACGATATTGGCGTGAGGCACGCTTAATGAAGTTGGCTCCAATATCTCAAGAAATGATTTTAAATTTTGTTGCCGAGCATGATTTGGGCTTGCCACGGTCATACTAGTGTTCGTGGATTGGCAAAGTCTGCGAAATAGGGCTGTATAGATTTTTAGAAAAAAAATTAAACTACCGCTGTTAAATAATAGTAGTTAAAAAACTAATTACGATAATTTTGATTAGGACGTACTCATGCAGAAGCTCTCGTTAAACCTGTCATCTAATTTTTTATACTTCTTTTCGTTCGGTAGTAGCACTATGCTAAAAATAATACTGGCTAG
>CAWKZI010000353.1:0-3569 GCA_963854365.1 Gammaproteobacteria bacterium | reverse complement strand
TTGTTGCATTAGCTGATGGATATATCTTGGAGCAAGCTATTGCCGCTGCTGATTCGGCATTCTTGGGCTGGAGAGAGACGCCTCCGCATAAGCGGGCACAGGTAATGTTTCGTTTCAAGCAGTTGTTAGAAGAAAATGCCAATGATATTTGCCTCGCAATTACATCAGAACACGGTAAAGTTTTAGACGATGCTCGGGGTGAACTTGGTAGGGGAATCGAAGTTGTAGAGTATGCCTGTGGGATTTCAGAGCTATTAAAGGGCGAGCATTCAAAAAATGCAGGACCAGGTATAGATAGTTGGTCAGAATTTCAGGCTGTTGGAATAGTGGCAGGTGTCACACCTTTTAATTTTCCGGCTATGGTTCCAATGTGGATGTATCCTATGGCGATAGTCAGTGGTAATTGTTTCATTTTGAAACCGTCAGAAAGAGATCCCAGCGCATCGATGTTAATGGCAAAGCTTCTAACTGAAGCAGGATTGCCAGACGGTGTATTTAATGTAGTAAACGGTGACAAGGAAACAGTAGATAGGCTAATTAATGATCCTCGAGTACAGGCTATCTCTTTTGTAGGGTCTACTCCTATTGCTGAATCAATTTATCAGCGCGCTTGCGATAAGGGCAAACGAGTACAGGCCTTGGGTGGAGCGAAAAATCATGCAGTGATTATGTCTGATGCGGATATTGATAATGCCGTGAGCGCACTAATGGGGGCTGCCTATGGTTCTTGTGGCGAGCGCTGTATGGCTATTTCCGTGGCTGTCTGCGTCGGTGAGGATACCGCTGACGCGGTGGTCTCCCAATTAGAGCGCCGGGTAAAAAAATTAAGAATAGGTCCGGGTACAGATGCTAGTAATGACATGGGACCAGTTATTACAGCCGAGTCACTTGCAAGGATAAATCGCTATATCGAAGAAGGGCTGCAACAGGGAGCAGAACTTATCGTGGATGGTAGGAACATAGTTGTACCTGGCCATGAAGAGGGTTTTTTTATTGGAGGCTGTCTCTTCGATGAAGTAACTCAGAACATGAGTATTTATAAGGATGAGATATTTGGGCCGGTGCTGTGTGTGGTTCGAGTGGCTAGTATCGATGAGGCAATGACGCTGATCAATAATCATGAATATGGCAACGGAACCTGTATTTTTACTCGAGATGGTGAAGCCGCCCGTTATTTTAGTAACAATATTCAGGTCGGCATGGTGGGGGTGAATGTAGTGTTACCGGTCCCAGTAGCTAGCCATAGCTTTGGTGGCTGGAAACGTTCCCTGTTTGGCGATCTCTGTGTTTATGGCCCCGATGCGATTCGCTTTTACACCAAGCGCAAGACTATTACTCAGCGTTGGCCGGCATCTTCCAGCAAGGAAGGAGCAAAATATTCATTCCCTAGCAACTGATTAAGGTGTGGGTCAGATAATTGGGTATTTAGCTAATAACTCTGATTTTTATCTAATTAGCTGCAGTGCCCATCTGCTTTTGAATCAAGAATATCTTTTGCGCGTAACTAACTGTAATTAAAATTACAACTTTCTTGGCTCAAAGTGTTTGAGGATCTGTAGATATTCTTCTTACCAATAATGCGCACTCTGTATTATATATTGTGTATCTGTCTAATCAGTGACACAAACTGCAAGATACGAGTCAAACAAATCGTAAAATAAGCATTTCCAATAATGGTTGCCTCAGTCTGACACGTGCAATTTGTCACATGTCGGATGCTCCACCTCTAGTATAATTCGCCGATATAAGCCACTGTATTTATTTCAAAGTATCTTCCTCCTGGAGTTCTATTTTAATGTTGACCTCTCTTATCTGTAGTTTTGAGAAAAGCACGCCTACCACATATAAAACATCTATCGTTCTTAGCTTTATTTTTACAGTTGCTGTCTTTGCTAATAGCATCAGCGCTCAGGAGAGCCTGGGTAATGACACTACAGTTGTTTATCCAGCTTCTTATTTTTCAGAGTACGCGCCGGTTTCGGCATTGGATATGCTGAATAGAATCCCAGGCATGGATATTCAGGATCCAAACCGGAATAGTCGGTCGAAAGCTGGAAACCCAGGTCGAGGTGGTCGTGGGTTAGGCAGCGGTAGCAGTGGTACTCAGGTGATGATAAATGGTAAACGTACTGCTGGTAAGAATAATAACTCGCAGACTCAGTTGGTTAGAATCAACGCAGATCAAGTTGACTACATAGAAATTATTCGCGGAACTGGTGGTAATCTTGATGTGCGGGGAAGCACTCAGATTGCCAATATCGTTTTGTTTGAGCAACTCTCCAATACCAACCTCTCTTACGAAATTAATACAAATTACTACAGTGATGATGAATCTGAGCCTGGTGGTTCACTATCATATGGAGGTCAAACGGGAGATTTAAACTTTTTGGTGAGTGCTATTGCACAGCCTCAGTATCAAAATCGAATAACAAAAGAGAAGAGTTTTCTGCCGAATAATTCTCCCAATGACATCATTAAGGAAGATAGAACTACAGAGCAAACCAGCTATACACTTTCAACGAATCTCGATTATCAACTCAGTGATAACAGCAGTTTACGCTTTAATGCTCTCTATGCAGAGAATGATGATCCGACATTTGTCGATCGAACAACTCTGGATTTAGTAAGTGGTGCAAATGTTCCATTTTGGGAGAGAGAAGATATTCCCAGTACAAATAGCAATTGGGAAGTGGGAGGTGATTTCGAGTATCGATTCGACAATGGTAATCGATTTAAGGCGTTGCTTATCAGCAATGAAACAGACACTGCTAGTATCAGAGAACGTTTCGATGTGTTTGCCAATGGTAGTGAAACTCAAGACCTCTATCTAGATTTAGCGAGCATCGCTCAAGAACGTATAGTGCGAGCCTCTTATACAATGGATGTGTTTAATGGTCAGGACTTGGAATTTGGGGCTGAACGAGCTCAGACAATCCTCGACTCAAATTTACGCTTGGGCTTACCCTCAGCGGATGGCACACCTTCCTCAGCGTACGGTGGTCTAGTTCCTCAAGTAGTGCCAAATGCAAATACTCGAGTGGAAGAGATTCGCTATGAACCATTTGCGATTCACAACTGGCGAATCAATTCTAGAATGTCTTTGGAAACTTCACTAGTGTATGAGTTCTCTGAGATTGAACAGAGCGGAGATTTTAATAATAAGAGAGATTTTAGTTTTTTTAAGCCAAAAATAGATTATCGATTCGATATTACGCCGCAATTACAGTTAAGATTCCTAATCGAAAAATTTGTGCGACAAATTAGCTTTACTGATTTTGTGGCTTCTACCGATGCTGAAGATGATGATTCAAATACTTTGGCTGGGAATACCGCTTTACGTCCTGATTTTTGGTGGAACTATAATCTTCTAGCTGAGTATCGTTTACCGAATGATGCCGGTGTAGTTACAGCTAATCTCTACAAGCACCGCCACAATGACTTTCTCCAGCGCATTGATGTTTCTACATCTTTAGATAACCCAATTTCTGCAGCAGGAAACAATGGGAAAGGTGATATGGTCGTATTTGAAGTTAAAGGTAGCGTGCGGATGAATATGATTAATATGCCCA
>CAWKZI010000352.1:0-3571 GCA_963854365.1 Gammaproteobacteria bacterium | reverse complement strand
GCACCCATCCAAATCCCCCAGGTTCCACCCGTGTCGCCAATGGCCAACAACTGGCGCCTCCACGAATCCTCACGGCGAACAATGGTCTGCCACTTTTTGGTTACTTTGGATGGTCGGATCCAGGCGCTAAGAGTCAGTCCCGTGCTACGCGTCGCGACAGATTTATCTGCCTTAATGGAACCAAATCCCGTAGTTAATGGCTTCTGTGTGGGATCCTGAAATAGGTCGTTCCAAGTCTGACAGTTTTCATCGAAATTCTCTGCATTCACTACCGATCGGCTAAGCTCCAAGAAGGACTCCATGAGCGTTGGCGTCAAACTTAGATGGTCCCCGCGGTTGTTGAACCCGTTTTCTGCTGGGGGATCTTTGGGAAAAGCCATCACGCCCAGCAACCGATTCTCCAACAACTGCTGCAGCCCCATTATTCGATTACCCACTCTTGCAACTTTGGGCATCTTGCCTGTTTCAGGTCTGAAATAATTATTGTGGTCTCGAATGATGCGATCGTTAATTGAGTAAACCCAAGACTTAAGATCGAACAAGTCTCTTACTGAATTTCCATATTCAAAACGGTTCATCCGCCGAAGGGTTAGCGGGACTACAGGCGGACTATGTGCCATGGAATTCTTAAATGCTTTCTCCAACTCCAATAGTATGCGTTCGCGTTGGTCGCCGCTGGGCTGTTTCTCCTCTTCAGGAGGCATTTCGTTTTTCTCCAATACCTCAATCATCTTTTCAATAAGCTCCGGATTATTCTCAAGATCCGCCCATGATCCGTATTCTGTCAGTTTAACATTGCCCTTGGTTTTTTTTAGCCCATGGCAATCATAGCAATATTTTTGAAGAATGGGCTGAATGCCCTTGCCAAATTCATTCTCTCTTGCAGAAGGAGCTTGAGCTTTGACCGAAGACGAGCACGCCAAAGCTGCGAATAAAATGAACGTGAAAGCTGCCAGAGAATTGCTTTTCTTCTCCGGACGTTTCAGTTGCCTGTCGGACGAGTTTAGAGGAGAAGGAATTTTACAAATCCCACTCGTTGTCACTATTCGAACGGGAATCTCGAGATTCTGCAAGCCACAAACAGAACCACAACCCAAGTTGGGCACCATTATCGCGGACAGGTTTCTTTTTAAGGCAAACACACTCATCGGGGCGGTCGCTACTTATAGGTTAGTCAGATCATTTTCGCAACCCTAACGCCACCACCCCACAGTGCACAAGAACCATGGCTCACTGGTTCATGGTCAAGATGGTTATAGATACAGAGAGATTCCATACAGAATATTTTCCTGGCTTGTTACGCTGTCTAGTATTAGTTTATAAATTCGTCGATTCGCGGAATGCGAAACATCACATGCACTCGAGCAAAGTTGTGGTACTACTTTACCCTGTTCGGTGATTCGCACATTCTGCAGTAAATAATAAAATTATAAGTGTGACATGTCACCAGTGATATCTATGAGCTTTAGCAACGCGGCTACTATATTAGTCACTATGTTTGTTCTCTCTATTGTTCCAGGCCCCAGTGTCTTTTTAGTTATTGTCAGGTCAATGACTTCGAATTTGAGTCAAGGACTTATCACTATTGGGGGGATAGTGTTTGCGAATATAATTTTCATCCTGCTTGTGGTCTACGGCGTTGGAGCTTTGGTTGCGTCAATGGATGGCTTGTATGCAATAATAAAGTTTGCTGGGAGTGCCTACTTGTTCTGGTTAGGAATCAAGCTGCTTAGAGTTAAGGTAAAAAAGACAGAGATAGAGCAAGTTGAAGAGTCGTCATGGAATGATAATTTTATAGCAGGATTTATTGTTACGATAAGTGCACCCAGGGCTATATTATTCTATGTCAGCTTATTGCCAAACGTTATTGATTTGACCAAGGCCCGAGTGCCTGATGTTCTTTTATTAATGCTAATTGCCACTGTTGCTGTTGGAGGTGCAAAATTACCCTATGCATTATTAGCTTATAGGTCGTCTTTATTCTTGCAGGAAGAAAAGCCCAAGCGAGTGATGAACCTGTTGGCGGGAGTCGTAATGATATTGATCGGGAGTGTGGTAGCACTAAAAGCTTAGGGATAGTGAAATCAAAACGACCGACTGTTTCCGCTCAAGAAATGAAATTCAATGACACGCTAAAACATCCTAGAAACACGCGAAATCTTTAGCATCAATTTTTTGATCTTTTCATCGGCTATAATCTGGCAAGCCGCTAGAATATGAAGGAACTACAATAAAACCAGTATTTTTGTCTCCTAATATTTCAATTTTTTTCACCTTTATGAATCCAGTGCCAATATCCAACTAGCCCACAAATTAAAGCGTCCATTTGATCCTCAATATCTTTCGTCCAAGAATTCTCAAAAATGAATTTGTGCTTTTGTGTTAATTTTATATCAAATACATCGCTTCTTAAACACGAACAGACTAGTTTTTGAAGATGAGAAAACACTTTGCGTCGCTTGCCGACTAGACCTTTCTTGTAACGTAATCGCTTTTTTAAACCGAAAAATCTTATAATTGCAACGTGCGGGTAGACTTCAGATGCAATAAGCCTCTTATTTTTAGCAGTTGCAATTTCCCAGTTTATTTCAAAACCCAGCTTTTTTAGAATAATTCCAACTTCTATAGGTCTAGGGCAAAGATTCTGATTGGCCGGATAACAACCTGCTTTAAATCGGCCAAACTTTACGTGGCTAAGTCGATCTACTGGCCTTGAGCCACTAGGATTAGGGCATATAATAGGAGCATCAACCATAGCCATCACGCTACTATTCTTTGTATAATTCTGCACCCAATTTTTTTAGTGCTGCACTACCTCTAACTAGTCCGATTTCATTCACATAAGCATTACCGTTTTTAATTTCTATACTACAGACTCCATCTGGATTACGGTATCCCCATGCTAGATCGATTCCGAGTATTCGTACCATTTTTATAAGTCTTCAAGAATAGCTTCTGCAGCCTTTCGGCCTGACTTAATGGCCGTGTTTAATGAAGCAACACCCATGTAGTCTCCGCATCGATACAGACCTTCTCGAACTTTGCTGGTAATTTTCAGCGGCATTCCTGCAGGACAGGGTACTGGACGTTTGATCCTATGAGTTTTTAAATAACGCCAATTCCTCACCTCGATTCCATACCACTGTTCAAGCTGGTCAACTACAAGCTGTTGTAGATTTTTTTTATCAAGAAATTGATGGCTTACCACGCTAACGACAACTAACTTAAAATCTTCAGGCGCATACTCAGTTCCCCTTGGCATTAATGACAGATTGTTAACCGGACCTGATCCTGTTCCATTAAGGATAAGTATAGCTTCTGGCACATTCGTTTTTTTTACACCGTAATATAAGCAGGTAACTTCGGTTTTGTAACTTGAATTATTTTTTGTTACGCCCAATAAATTATTAGCATTACTTTCTTCAACTGCTATAACTGTATTGTTCGATTCTATTTTTTGACCGGATTCTAGCTCAATAATGTTTCTATTAATATTTCTGACCGGAGTATTTAGTTTGAGTTCATCACCGCTTAAAGATGAGCCCAATTGTTTTGGAATTGAAGAAATGCC
>CAWKZI010000351.1:0-3572 GCA_963854365.1 Gammaproteobacteria bacterium | reverse complement strand
CTTCAGTCGCACCGCCAAGCTTTACCCGAGGTCTAATTGCCAGACAAGCCAGCGAACCCCTCTATCCCATGAGAGCGCAAACTCAGGGAGTCGAAGGTTGGGTAATGTTGCGATTCTCCGTTGACGAAGAAGGTGAGGTAATTGCCAGCACTATTGAAACAATAGAAGAGCAGCCACCAGGCTATTTCGGGCCTTCTGCGGCAACGGCAGCTCGCCGACTTAGTTTTGAAAACTTCAGAGGCATTACTATTGAAGACGTGCGTTATGTCTTTCGTTACGAATTATCAGAACCGATCTTTCAATCTAATTCTCCGGCAAGAGATGAGATAGAATTTCGAGAACTCATACCCCAAAACTATATTACACCGAGTTACCCGCAAGTTGCAGAAGAATTAGGCATTGAGGGCTTTGTTGTTGTGAGTTTTACTGTCACTCCGGGAGGCCGCACCGAGAATATTACAATTGAACAATCTGAACCGTCTGGTGTATTCAATGATTCCGCCGTGAATGCTGCATCTCGTCTACGCTTCGAGCCCAGAATAGTTTTTGATGAAGCCGTATCTGTAAAAGATGTGCAGTACCGATTCGATTGGATTTTATCTGACTAACTATAAATTCAAATTTCATAACAAAAATTTGGCCTATTTTTGCTGTTCAGTTCTACCGCTACACATAGAAAAAGACCATAATTCCTCCCAGACATTTCTTCAGCTCCGCTAAATAGAATAATAAGGACCTGTCATGCCCATGTTCGCTGCCACTCGATTCAAAGCACTTTCGCTATTGCTTCTATTATTATTGTCTAGACTGCTGCTAGCCCAATCCCCCACTGTCGATCAGCAAGACTTCGACAATGGTGATGGCTTTGAATTGAGTACTTCCAACGATGGTTTGGCGATTACTTGGAATTCTCCTGAAGGCAAAGCCTATCTAGATCTGCAATTTCTCACGCGCCGAGGCAACAACGCCGCTGCACCTCTGATTCGCGAGATAGGAATTGACGGCGTTGCAGCACTGGAGGGAGTTGATCCAAATTATTTGTTCTGGGTTGGAGAGCGGGACTTAGAATTAAGAGAGGGCTGGGAAATATTTTTTGACCGCGTGCCTACTAGACCTTATTCAGTAGAAAAAGGCTATTTGATTCCAAAATCGGTAACGGTCTCCAGCGAAGAGGGACGCGCAACCGTGGAAGTAGACGGGCTGAACAGTACAAATTTCTCAGGATCACTCGCCTTCATTTTGTATCACGATAGCCCCTTTGTTCATATGGAAGCCAGAGTCTCAACGGATCGCGCCGCCACTGCATTTCTCTATCACGTTGGCTTGGCGAAACCGAATACATCAGGGCATCGCATCGAATGGATAGATTCCATGGGCGAAGGTCATTCTGATGCGGTTCTAGGAGGCACTGCCGACGTTTATCAAACTCGATATCGCAGCATGGCGTTATCTTCTAATAAGGGCTCTCTGGTGATCTCACCCTTTCCTCATCAATACCTCTACCCATTAGATTTCGCCGATAATTTTGGCTATAACTGGGCCGGCGATGAGTATCTCGACATGATCGATGGCTTCGGCTGGGGGGTGCGCCAGCCGCCAATGGGCGATCGCCGTTTTGTACCCTGGGTCAATGCCCAACCCGGTAGCTTGCAAAAGCTTGGCGTATTACTTTTTGTTTCTAAGAGTTCTGGCTTGGAAAATCTCGAAGTCGTTAAACGATATACAAGGAACGACAGTTTTAAACCCTTGGAAGGTTACAAGACCCTAAGCAGCCACTATCATCATGAACATTCACTCGATTTTATAGAACAACAGGAAGATCAGCGCACCAACGGCATTCCAGTGGGGCTTGAAGATCCTGATTTTGTAAAATTTTTCAAACGTATGGGCGTAGACATGGTCCATATGGCAGAATTTCATAACAGCCGAACTCCTGACATGGACACCAGAGAAAGGCTGTCGCAAATTAAAGTCATGCATGAAGAATTTCAGCGACTCTCTACTGATGATTTTTTATTAATGCCCGGTGAAGAACCCAATGTGCATCTTGGCAGTCATTGGTTAAGTCTATTCCCTAAACCAGTAAACTGGGTTCTTAACCGTAATAACGATCAACCCTTTGAACAAGAAATTGATGGTCTCGGCACGGTCTATCATGTTGGTAATTCTGACGACGTACTCAGACTTTTCGAAAAAGAAAATGGCCTGGCTTGGACAGCTCATCCGCGAGTAAAGGGCTCCACTGGCTTCCCCGATAACTATAATCAAACCGATTTTTTTGAAAGCGCTATTTTCTTAGGTGGCGCATGGAAAGCAATGCCTGCAGATTATTCCCGCGACATGTTAGGCTGGCGCGTGCTCGACCTCGAAGACGACATGGCCAACTGGGGCAATCGCAAATATATACTAGGTGAAGTAGATATCTTCAAAATCTATGAAGACTATGAATTGTTCGGCACCATGAATATTAACTATCTCAAACTTGATGCAATCCCTAAGTATGAAGATGGATGGCAACCGGTGTTAAACGCCCTTAGTTCAGGCTCTTTCTTCGTTTCTACTGGTGAAGTCTTAATCCCCAAATTTTCAGTTGCTGGAAAAGAAAGCGGGGAAACAATCCGTCAAGGATCTGCTAGTAATTTCGTAACTTTGAATGCAGATATAGAATGGACCTACCCTCTATCCTACATGGAAATCATCTCAGGAGATGGCAGCAGCATTTATCGTGAACGCATCGACCTCTCAGATACCCGCGAATTCGGTGAACGTAGTCTCGAGCACTCGCTGGATCTGAGCAATAGAAAGTGGGTTCGTATCGAAGTTTGGGATATAACCCGAAACGGCGCTTTTACTCAACCCGTTTGGATCGAATAGCAAAGAGTTCAATAATATCAATGAATACTTTTTCTTAAGGATAACACAACATAATGCACGAAATAATAGTCTATACTTCTCTGCATTGCGGCTACTGCTCCGCAGCTAAACAACTTCTTAGTAGTCGAGGTTACAAATACGAAGAAATCAATATGCAGGGCGATGAAGATCTCATGATTGAAGTTATGCAGAAATCGGGGCAACGAACCGTTCCTCAAATTTTTGTCGGCGAGCATTCAGTGGGTGGCTATCAGGAGTTACTGGCAGCGCTAGTGAATGATGACTTCGAAGAGCTGGTTAATCCTGTCGGCTAAGTCCTCAAGCCCCCTTCCTTCGAGCCTTTCAGTTTTCCAGCTCTCGCACAATTTCTAGAATAGCAAATCATTTCATAATACATAAATCAACTAGCTGGGCTTTATTATATAAATGACGTTGACGTTGACGTTGACGTCAAGTAATTATATCCTCCCTTTTTCAACCTTTTTCGAAAATAGATTTATCTCATTAGAGCTTAGTCATGGCCAAGCAGTTTTCAATTTCAGATCTGGCCGCAGAATTTGGCATAACCACCCGAACTCTTCGCTTTTACGAGGAAAAAGGGCTGCTTGCACCCAAGCGTATTGGTAACACTCGCATATTTTCTTCAGCACAACGAATAAAGCTCGTGCTAATACTCCGGGGCAAAAGGCTAGGATTCT
>CAWKZI010000350.1:0-3587 GCA_963854365.1 Gammaproteobacteria bacterium | reverse complement strand
GTGTTGAACTAATTCTGCGGTCATACTGAAATGATCACTAACATTGTCGCGGTAGTCGATGTGGCTTTCTTCCATATCTCGAATTTGATTTTCTAATTCTTGAACTCGAGAAGGTCTAGTGTTCAGGCGGTTCACGAACACGACTCCAAGAATGATTCCAATTGCCAGACAGCCTATTGCTGTTAACCAGATCATACCCACACAAGCCTCTTAATTTAGCTAGTTCAAGTCAATTCATCTACTGCAAATAACGCTTTAAGATGCTGAGTATAACCCAATTTAGGCGCCTGCTCGTAATAATCTTTACTGACGACTGCTCTAGAAATCCTTATCCAACGGGATAAATCTGGAGTCTGATATTAAACATCAATAGAATGCGTGAGCATCTTTCGCCGCACATTAAATAAGTTATGACTATGAGTCCAATTGAAAAATACCATCGCGATATTGAGATGGGCAAAGTAATTGCTGATAATCAACAAGCCCTTGTAGTAGAGCGTCTCCAATTGCTGTGGGAAGCATTGGCTCGACCGGATCAATCGGATGGGCACTTTTTCCAGCACTTTATCAGCATATTACCTTTTGTATCTATTCAGGTAGAAAACACCATGGGGGTTTATCTATGGGGAGGTGTCGGGAGAGGGAAAACTTATCTAATGGATTTATTTTTTGATTGCGTCGATCGACCCGACAAATTAAGAATCCATTTCCATCGGTTTATGCAGTGGGTCCACTCAGAGCTAGCTATTTTTCAAGGAGAGAAAAACCCATTAGAAAAAGTGGCAGAGAAAATAACTGTCCAGACTAAGCTGCTTTGTTTTGATGAGTTCTTCGTTCAAGATATAGGCGACGCTATGATTTTATCCGGATTGTTTCAGGTTCTTTTTGAGCGGAAAATCATTTTAGTTGCCACTTCAAATATTCACCCAGATGGGCTGTATGAAAACGGACTCCAACGGAAGCGGTTTCTGCCGACAATTAATTTAATTAAAACCAATACCAATATTGTCCAAATTGAAGCCGGTACCGACTATCGACTTAGAAGGCTGAGTCAGGCAAAACTCTATCATTCACCTATTAGCGGAAAAACTAACGATTTGCTCTTAAAAACATTTTATGAACTGGCCCCTGATGAAGATGAAATTCATTTTAGAGAAACAGTAGAGATCCTTGGTCGAGGGTTACCTTCACTTTATTGCTGCGATGATGTGGTTTGGTTCGATTTTCAAAATTTATGTGATGGTCCAAGAAGCGTTCATGACTACATTGAATTGGCGAAATTATTCCATGCAATTATTGTCAGCAATATCCCGCAATTAGATTCCACAAATGAAGATCTTTGTCGTCGATTCATAACTTTGGTTGATGAGCTTTATGACCGTAGGGTGAAACTTATTATTTCTGCTCATGCACCTATAGATACTCTCTACACCGGAGAAAAACTATTTTCTGAATTTGAACGAACTGCATCCAGATTGTTGGAGATGCAGTCCAATGATTATCTGTCTTGGGAACACCGTGCTTGAGCCAACATTAGGCTTAAAAATGACGGTCAAGCAGTTGCGCAGTCCTTGCTTGATAACTAAATACCTGAAAAGCCCCAAAACCTCCGAAAAATAGGCATTTGAGGCATTTTCCTCTTGAATAATACGCCTCTCTTCGGTAGTATTCGCGCTCCTTAAAGTAAAGCCTATTGATCATACAATGAAGACTTATAGTGCAAAACCACATGAAATCGACCAGAGTTGGCTTCTGGTGGACGCGGAAGGTCAAACCTTGGGCCGCATGGCTACTGCTATAGCGACTCGATTGCGTGGTAAACACAAGCCTGAATACACCCCACATATTGATACTGGGGATTTTATTGTAGTGATTAACGCTGAGAAGGTGCATGTCACGGGCAAGAAAGCGACAGATAAAATATACCATGCTCATTCTGGCTATCCTGGTGGATTGAAATCGATTTCTTTTGAGAAATTGATCGAAAAATCACCAGAAAAAATCATTCAAAGAGCTGTAAAAGGTATGCTTCCTCGAACTGCTCTTGGTCGGGCAATGTTCAAGAAGCTAAAAGTTTATGCTGGTTCTGAGCATCCTCATTCGGCTCAACAACCACAGACTGTTCAATTATAAAGAGGTTGTATTAGTTAATGGCTGCCACACAATATTATGGAACTGGAAGGCGTAAGACTTCTACCGCTCGAGTATATTTAACTAGCGGGAATGGATCTATTACGGTAAATAAGCGTTCTTTGGATGGTTATTTTGGTCGTGAAGTTGCTCGCATGATAGTTAAGCAGCCACTTGAATTGGTAGAAATGACTGAAAAATTTGATATCAATGTATCTGTTCGAGGTGGTGGTAGCTTTGGTCAAGCTGGTGCTATTAGGCACGGGATCACCAGAGCATTAATGGAATATGATACGGATCTCAGACCAACACTACGAAAAGCAGGTTTTGTGACTCGAGATGCTAGAGAAGTAGAACGCAAGAAGGTTGGGTTACGAAAGGCCCGCAAGAAGCCACAGTTTTCAAAACGCTAATACTGATATATTAGAAAAAGCGCCGACTCAGTGCCTGAGTTCGGCGTTTTTTTTGAGCGACGGAAATAATTATTCTCTTTTATTTTCAATGGATTGCATGAGCTTTTCGAAGGTGCTCTACTTGAAAAAAAGTGCCAAATTGACTAGAATTGAACAGGTTCTTTGACTTGAAAAGAAATCGCCATCCAATTCCGCAACAAGTGTTCGTTTTACCCTTGTGAGGGTGGAATACTCAATTGAATTTAGCATGTCCTCAAGGAGATACAGACGGTGACTGACGACAGTACTAATGCTGGCCGCAGGCGGTTTTTAGTGGGTTCAACTTCGGTGGTCGGTGCTGCGGGAGCTGTTGGGGCAGCAGTCCCATTTGTTGGATCATGGAATCCGAGTGCCAAAGCAAGGGCTGCTGGCGCGCCTGTTCGGATAGATATTAGTGGCCTGCAAGATGGTGAAATGCTGGGTCCCATCCCTGCGTGGCGTGGTAGACCTATTTTTATTATTAAGCGCAGTGCTGAGGTTCTGTCTGCTCTTAATGAAGATCCGGAGCGTCTTACCGACCCAGATTCGAATGACCCGGAACAGCCTGAATATGCAAAAAATGAAACTCGTTCACGCACTCCTAAGTTATTGGTTCTAGTCGGTTTGTGCCCACATTTATTTTGTTCTCCAACTCCTCATATTGAGCTGAGGCCACAGCCATTTGATACTGAATGGAGAGGAGGCTTTTTTTGTCCTTGTCATGGCTCCCGCTTTGATTTGGCAGGGCGTGTTTATAGTGGTTCTCCTTCTTCTCGCAACATGCAAGTCCCTCCTCATTCACTTGAGGGTGAAAATATACTTGTAATAGGTATCGATGAGGAGACAGCGGCATGAGTGAAATCAGCGATACAGGATCAAACATGGAAGACGCAAAAAAACCAAGCCGATTTACTTCTGGGCTCATAAGTCTAAGAGATTGGGTTAATGACAGGTTGCCGATTATGACGGCCTGGAAGAAGCATATGAGTGAGTACTATGCTCCAAAGAATTTCAATTTCTGGTATT
>CAWKZI010000349.1:0-3595 GCA_963854365.1 Gammaproteobacteria bacterium | reverse complement strand
GTGCGATACTATTTTGGAGAAAAAAACTCGCAATTGGGAAAAGCATTAATATTTCTATTTTTTTGGCTCTCATTGAAATTTCCTCTGTTATCTATTCTTACTGATGAGCTAGATTAAAGCCTAGCCTGCATTATAAATACAATATTGAAATATGTTTTTGGAACAGCTTATTACCAATATAGACGATAATCCTATAATTTCATGAATTCTTCATAAAGGCTTAATAAATTTTAATGTCATTCGGTCTGATTCGCCGATGGCAGCATACTTACCTCGATCAATATCTCCCATACGATAATTAGGAGGTAGAGTCCAGACTCCTTCTGGATGATCTTTTGTATCCCTTTTATTGCTATTGATTTCAGAAGACTCAACAAATTTTAACCCAGCTGAATCAGCAAGTTGCTTGACGTAGGCTTCACTGACATAACCAGAATCAATCATATATTGTTTGTTGGAATTGGCAGGCGCTCTGTGTTCAATTACTCCAAGAATGCCGCCTGGCTTGAGATTGTCGTAAAACGCATTAAAGAAGTCTTGCTCTAGCCCTCTTGCCATCCAGTTGTGGACATTGCGAAAAGTAAGTGCAATATCGGCTCCTTTTTCTGGGCCAATTGCGGTCTCATGGGGGGGATGCAAGTTTCGGATAATAGCTTTGCCATAGAGATCTGGACTAGTGCCTAGTTTAGCCTCAAAATTTTCTAGGCTTCGTCTTTGCTGGATGTTTCTAGAATTGGGTGAGAAATGAGCCCCATAATAATGGCCATGATCGCGCATATAAGGAGCGAGTATTTCAGTATACCAACCGCCAGATGGTCCTATTTCAATCAAAGTCATATCAGATTTGAGACCAAAAAAACCCAAAGTTTCAATCGAATGTCGAGATTCATTCCGAGCAATATTTGCGGCGCTGCGATGATCGCCTACCATTAATTTTTCTAGAATAATTAGTTCTTCTTTATCATAAGGAACGGCATGGATAGTTGCTGTACTGCTCCAAATTGTAAAAATAGCTACTAGCTTTAACATTTTAGCGGCTTTCATTATCGTACCTTCCTTATATGCTGCTTTTAGGGCAACGAAGCTAAATCTATCTAGAATCAAGTTTCTTAAAAAGAGAAATTATCATTCCGAGAGATTAAGAGAAAGATTTAATTGGAGAAAATATATCTATCTGGGTGCGTTAGTAGGTTAGAAAGTATGGGATTTCAATTAAATTTGATTAGAGGCTAGATCACAGCGATCTACTTGAGCAGTGTTAAGGTTTTAGCCAGTAAATTAGATGAGGTTTCCTGTACTAGATCGGTTTGCTGACTTAGCTCAACTGTCAATATTTATCCTGTCATTAGTGTAGATTGGAACTATCAACTTTTGCTGAGAATTTAATTAATATGAGCTAGGCTAGAACCCGTATTTTGCTTTAGGGTTGAATGCATTTTTGAGTTTAAGGCGAGGAGATTTCTATGCAAGCTTCATTTCTATCCGATAAATTGGAATCCCGGCTGAGGAAAGTGGAACAAGAAAAAGAAGGTGGTTACGATAAGCGGACAGAGCACATCGATAGTAATGGCGATTCAATTTTTATAAACCGACTTGTACTAGAAGACTCTCCCTATCTCTTGCAACATGCACATAACCCGGTGAATTGGTATCCATGGGGCACAGAGGCCTTTGCTGTGGCAAAACAAGAAAGAAAACCAGTCTTTCTCTCGATTGGCTACTCTACTTGTCATTGGTGCCATGTAATGGAAATTGAAAGCTTCGACAATATCGAGGTAGCGAAAGTTCTTAATCAACATTTTATAAGTATTAAAATGGATAGAGAGCAATATCCGGATATTGACGAAATATATATGACAGGGGTGCAGCTCATATCAGGTCAAGGTGGGTGGCCTATGTCTAACTTTCTTCTGCCAGACGGCAAGCCATTTTTTGGAGCCACTTATTTTCCTGCTCTTTCCTTCATTAACTTACTGGAACAGATTGTTGGCTCTTGGAGTGAAAAATACCAGGAGATAGAGAGCAGTGCTTCAAGCATAACTGAAGCAATTAATCGTATATTGAATGATCAAAAAGAATTACAGTCTTTTGATGAAAAGCTTGTGGAGGATATGCTGCAAGCTCTATCTCAGAAGGAAGACAAAAGCTATGGGGGTCTCGCTGGGCAGCCAAAGTTTCCTCAAGAACCATTGCTATTATTTATGCTAGATCAAGTGGCTCAACAGGGGAGGTTGAGTAGTTGGGTTTTTGTTGATAGAGCTCTAGAGGGCATGGCGCGAGGAGGGATATATGATCAGGTCGCTGGTGGCTTTCATCGTTATAGTGTGGATTCACATTGGTTAGTGCCCCATTTCGAAAAGATGATGTACAACCAGTCTCAATTAAGTCTTATATACCTACAGGCTTTTCAACTATCAGGTAATCCTTTCTTCGAAAGAATTTGTCGCAACACATTGAATTACGTATTACGAGATATGCAGCTTCCTGAAGGTGGGTTTTATTCAGCAACCGATGCTGATAGCGAAGGCGAGGAGGGAACATTTTTCGTCTGGAAACCAACTGAGTTACAGAATTTAATGTCTGAAAGTGAATATGACTTTTTCACTTCTGTATATGGAGTGAGTGAATCTGGAAATTTTGAGGGTTCGAATATCCTCCACCTCAATAGATCTCTATCAGATCAAGCTGCAGATCAAATCACAAGAGAGAGCCAAGGGGATTTTTACCAGCATTTAGACAAGCTTCTCAAGCTAATTTATCGTGCTAGAGAGGATAGACCGCGTCCTTTGCGTGATGACAAGCTCATCGTGGCCTGGGCTTCTGCGATGGCTAATAGCCTTGCTAAAGCCTCCGAGGTAATGGTGAATCAAGACTGGTTGATGGCAGCGGAAAGAACAGTTGATCTAATAGCTCGCGAAAACGTTCAGAAGGACAATAGGCTAAAAAGAATCTATCTACAGCAAGTAGTCTCGATTGCTGGTCAATTAGAGGACTATGCAAACTACTGTCAGGCATTGCTGACTTTATTTGATATTACAAAAAAACCAGACTATTTCTCTCGAGCAGCAGCGACAATGAATGTTGCAATTGGGGAATTTTGGGATGACGAAGCGGGCAGTTTTTACTTAAGTCCTTTGCAACAAGTTGGCCCATTATTAACACGGTCAAGAAATGCCAGTGATGGGGCTATTTTATCGCCAGTAGCAACAGCCCTAGAGTGTTTGTACATGCTCTCTCGTCATGAAGCATTGTTAGATTATTCTGTTGTTCTTGATGGAGAGGCGGAGTTTGCTGTAAGTAGAGAGGTCAATTATAAAGCTAAGAGAACTAATAATTTTAACTACCTTGCTTACGCTGACCGCTGTGCAGCGGCCTTGACCGCGAATATTAATGAGAACCCGATGAGTCACGCAAGTTTGCTGCGAGTGCTGGCAACTAAGGGAGCTAACCCATTAAATAGCGTGCAATATGCAGGTGGAGGTAGAGCCCGAGTGGCACTTTGCAATAGACAACGGACCGCAGGAGGCCAAATGACTTTCGAAATAGAGATTGATCTGCAACCAGGCTGGCATGTGATAGCTCCTTTCGTTAATGT
>CAWKZI010000348.1:0-3597 GCA_963854365.1 Gammaproteobacteria bacterium | reverse complement strand
AGAGGTCGACTAGTAGACTCAAAATTGATTCTTCACTAACAGATGTTGCTATTTCTCTACCTTATCCTTATCGAAAGGAAACTGGTATTGAATATTCCTTCAGTCTAGACATTGAGCTTGCTGAATCCAATCAACTTATTACGGGCCAGCTGGGCCCTAAAACTGAATTCGAATTGGAACTAAGTGGCGGCGAACTTACAGACGGTTTGGTCTTTCTTGGTGAAAACGGCGGAGATTTTTCTAGTCTACTAGATAACGATATCGAAGGTTTGGTAATTCTAGGCACCATGGATAGATTTGAATTCGAACAATGGATGAGATTTCTCGATGAGCTAACTACGGACGATAACCCTTCTATTCAATTTAATGATTCGATAGCGTTTATTGATCTTGGTCTAGATGCTCTCGAGTTATATAACCAAGTGCTGCCGAAAGTAAATATGAGAGTCGAAAATGATCCTAATGCAAATGGCTGGTTAGTGGAGCTAATGAGTGACGTGATATTGGGAGAGGTTAGAATTCCTTTTGATGCTGAAGACTATATTGAGCTGGATTTCGATTATCTAAGATTGTCTGGAGGAGAGGATGAAGAGATCGTTGTTACTAGAAACGTGAACCAACCGGATGAGGAAGAGGTGGATCGAATTGATGTGCTCGCAGGTATAGACCCTAGAACTTTACCAAAAATGCACTTCTCTACCGATGACTTTAGTATTGGTTCTCGCCCCTATGGTCGTTGGAACTTCACTTTAAACCCTTCTGACACTGGTGCTGAGTTTAGCGACTTAGTATTTGATTTTCGTGGATTGCGGGTTGGCCTTGATGATCTTGACGAAAATGGGGAGCAACAATTAGAAGATGGATTGCCAGTGCCTCAATTTTCTTGGCTTTACGATGGTGAAAATCATCACAGCTTTCTGGCAGGGGTGCTTTACGCTGATAATATAGCAGATGTACTACAAGCAAATGGCTATGCAGCAAGTTTGGAATCCGATGACGCTTACTTCATAACAGATGTTGATTGGCCAGGTACGCCGGCATTTTTCTCAGCGGCTGACCTCAGCGGCAATATCAAGCTAGAAATCGATGATGGCCGTTTTTTACAAGGTGCCGCAGGCAATGGTGCGCTAAAACTAATAAGCATTATTAATTTTGATGCGATTATGCGTCGACTGCGTTTTAGCGATGATTTACTGCGAAGTGGATTAGCCTATGAAGAAATTTCTGCTGATGTAAATCTGGAAAATGGGCTAGTGAGTATCGAAGACAGGCTAGTAATATCTGGCCCTTCCAGTCTTTATCAAATAACTGGAGAAATCGATTTATCTAATGAAACGATTTTGGGAGAAATGTTCGTGACTCTTCCGGTAAGTGACAATATTCCTTGGTTGGGGTTATTAACTGCGAATTTGCCGCTGGCGTTGGGAGGCTATCTCTTCGATCAGATTTTTGGAGACCAGTTTAATACTTTAACTAGTGCCGTTTACACATTAGACGGCCCTTGGGAAGGCCTCGAGCCTGAATTTAAACAGGCATTTGGTTCGCCGGAAAGTCCAGAGGAAATAGAAGTAGCTCCACAATAAATTAATCTATTTTTCTTTGGGCTAAAGCCTCCATTTTCTATTCCTCGACCCATTTTTAGCATGAGTAGCCGGCGATGACAAATAAAGTATCAGCAATACAAATGGTTAGTACTGCCAGTATTAAGGAAAATCTTAATACGGCCGCGAGGCTGATTACTAAAGCTGCTGAGGGTGGTTCAAAACTCATACTTTTGCCAGAGGTCTTTGCCGTGCTGGAGGGTGGACCAATGCGCGCATTCGGGGAGATCGAAGGTAATCCTGATGCGCAGCTACAAAATTTTCTCTCCCAACAAGCGAGCAATAATAAAGTAATAATTGTAGGAGGAACTATACCGTTGATATCGCGACCCTCAAACGGTGATATTTTTGCTACAGAAATAATAGAAGGCGAGAGAGTTAGACCCGCATGTTTGGTTTTTGATGAGTCTGGTGTGCAAATTGCACGATATGATAAAATTCATCTATTCGATGTTATTGTTAATGATAAGCAATCAGAATACTCAGAATCGCGTAGCTATGAGCCAGGCACCAGTATAATTAGTGTAGATACTTCGGTGGGTAATCTAGGATTGAGTATTTGCTATGACGTGCGCTTTCCTGAGCTTTACCGAGAACTTTTTAAGCGCGGTGCTGAACTGATCACTGTGCCAGCAGCATTCACTAAAGTTACCGGTGAAGCGCATTGGGAAAGTTTATTGCGCGCACGAGCGATAGAGAATCAATGCTATGTGATAGCAGCTGGACAGGGAGGAAAGCATTCGGAATCTCGGGAAACCTGGGGTCACTCAATGATTATCGACCCCTGGGGAACGATTTTGGCAATGGTCGAAGAAGGTGAAGGAGTTGCGACTGCGGAAATCAACTTAGAGTTTGTTAAAAAAGTTAGGGCTAGAATGCCGATCAGAGAACAGCAGAAATTGGGTTAATTTGATTGCACAGCCGGTTAACAATTAGTATTTAAAGAAGTTTCAATTCGTATAATAAATTAATAGTTTGATTGAATAGTGGAGTCTTAAAATCAATAAGATTTTAGTCAGTAATCTCATTGCCTTAATGATAGTTGCTCTTGGAATAATCCTCGATGGGCCCTATCAAATATATGTGCTTAATACTGGGTTGTTTGCTCTCTCTGGCGGCGTAACCAACTGGCTGGCAGTTCATATGTTATTTGAGCGGGTCCCTGGTTTATATGGATCAGGTGTAATACCAATGAGGTTTGAGGAATTTAAGGTGGGTATTAGAAAGTTAATCATGGACCAATTCTTCAATAATTCAGATTTGGAAGGGTTTTTTCATGGGACTAACGATACTTCTACAAAGCTATCCACCGAATTAAAGAAGGCTATGGAAGGTCTAGACTTAGATTCTGTCTTTGAATCTCTTTTGGATGTAATCATGACTTCTTCGTTCGGTGGTATGTTAGATATGCTCGGTGGCCGCGATGCCTTGCATCCTTTGAAGACTCCATTCGTCGCTAAGATGCGCGAATATTTTGATCACCAATTCACTGACTCTAAATTTCAGGGAAAATTACAAGTTGCATTGAAATCTGCTCTTGATGACGAGGCGATCAGGGGGAAACTCGAAGATTTGATCGATCAGCGTCTTGATATGATGACACCAAAAATGGTCAAAGATATAATTCAAGAGATGATTCGAAAGCATCTAGGATGGTTAGTAGTATGGGGCTGCGCCTTTGGCGGGGTAATAGGCTTGGTAGTAACTTTTACAAGCAATTTTTAATAATTCTTAACCCATTTTCCTTAGTTGAATTCACATTCCATTTTATTTTAATTTATTACGACCAGTATTGCGCGACTTGATATTTCACCGATCCGACCCTAACTAAGCCTAGAAAACTGTGCTCTGGATCATGTTCTACCCTCACCAAACTGTTACAAATTTTCTAAATCCCTCTTAGCAATCTATGTTCCAAAATAAGTTAAATTTAATTTCGACGATTTGATGTAAAACTGATTACTCTGTATTACAATAGCGCGGCCCAAAATTGGGC
>CAWKZI010000347.1:0-3597 GCA_963854365.1 Gammaproteobacteria bacterium | reverse complement strand
TAGTTCTTGCGGATTTCTTAAATTTAGAACTGGCTTTCAAGCCGAGCTCAGACATTGCATAGATAATTCGGCGCTGTACAGGCTTTAGTCCGTCACCGAGGCTTGGCAAAGCTCGGTCGTTGATAACGTACATAGAGTAATTGAGATATGCCTGTTGTGTATAACTTCTTAACGGAATTTGTTCAACACCGTCTTCACTAATCGTAATGTCTTGATTCATTTGTCACTCAATTTTGTTTCATTTGATATTGAATTTTTCATTATTAAAAATCAATCGTTCAATTTTAAGTTATTCCGCGAAATCAGCTTTATTACCGCTGTCTTCTAGCCATGCCTTCCGATCCGAAGCACGATTCTTTGCTAATAATAGATCCATCATTTCGAAAGTCGAGGTCTTTTTCTTCACTGTAGGATTTTCTTCTAAAGTCAACTGCACTAAGCGACGAGTATCACGCGCCATCGTAGTTTCGCGAAGTTGCAAGGGGTTCATCTCCCCCAGGCCCTTAAACCTTTGTACATTCACTTTTCCAGTTTTTTTCTCTGCCGCTATACGATCAAGTACGCCATTCTTTTCATCTTCGTCTAGGGCATAAAATACTTCTTTGCCAACATCGATTCGAAACAACGGAGGCATCGCGACATAGATATGTCCGGCTTCTACAATAGCGCGAAAGTGTTTTAGGAACAGAGCGCATAGCAAAGTAGCAATATGTAGCCCATCTGAGTCTGCATCCGCGAGAATACAGATCTTGCCATAACGTAAACCATCTATATTTGCTGTGGCAGGATCAACTCCTAACGCTGTCGCAATATCATGCACGGCTTGAGAAGCCAATATTTCGCTGGAATCAACTTCCCATGTGTTTAGAATTTTCCCCCTCAAGGGCATGATCGCCTGAAATTCTCGGTCTCGTGCTTGCTTTGCAGAGCCACCTGCAGAATCTCCTTCGACTAAGAATAGCTCTCCTGACATTACATCTTGAGTCGAACAATCTGCGAGTTTTCCTGGTAAGGCAGGGCCTGAAGTCACTTTTTTTCGAGCAACTTGTTTACTGGCTTTCAATCGTGATTGAGCGTTGCTAATACATAACTCTGCAATTGCCTCCGCTTCATCAGTATGCTGATTAAGCCAAAGACTAAAAGAATCTTTCACCACGCCAGCTACGAATACGGCACATTGTCGAGAAGAAAGTCGCTCTTTAGTTTGGCCTGAAAACTGAGGATCGAGCAATTTAGATGACAGTACATAACAACATTTTTCCCAAACATCGTCAGGAGAAAGCTTAAGACCCCGAGGTAGTAAGTTCCGAAATTCACAAAATTCTCTCAGCGCATCCAATAAGCCTGTGCGTAAGCCATTAACATGCGTACCACCCAAAGGCGTTGGAATAAGGTTGACATAACTCTCACCAATAACCTCACCGCCTTCAGGCAACCATTGTATTGCCCAATCCACGGCTTCATCGTTGCCCTGCACAGAGCCAATAAAAGGTTCCTGAGGTAAGGTTTTAAAATCAATTGTTGCCTGGATTAAATAATCTGTAAGACCATCCTCAAAGACCCACTCTTCGCTCTGGGACTTATCCTTGCTCACAGTCTCATCGTGAAATATTACTCTGAGGCCAGAACAAAGCACAGCTTTAGCTCGCAGTACATGCTTCAATTTTGGTATAGAAATTTTTACTGAATCGAAGTATTTCTCATCGGGCAGAAACTTTACTGTAGTTCCAGTGTTTCTCTTACCAACTTTATCAAAGGGTTTTAGCTCGGAAGCTTTCTCGCCGCCTTTGAATGTCATTGAGTAGACTTTGCTATCTCTCCTCACTATGACTTCAAGATATTTAGAAAGCGCATTCACTACAGAGACACCAACGCCATGTAAACCACCAGAGTACTGATAATTCTTGTTGGAGAATTTTCCTCCAGCATGTAACCGGGTAAGAATCAGCTCAACTCCACTGACTTTCTCGCCTTTGTGCTTATCGACGGGCATTCCGCGGCCATCATCGGTAACTTCTACGGAGCCGTCTTTATTGAGGGTGACCGTTAAAGTAGTGGCAAAACCAGTAAGGGCCTCATCGACGCTATTATCGATCACCTCCTGGACAAGGTGATTTGGTCGTGTCGTATCGGTGTACATACCGGGCCTTTTTCGAACAGGATCAAGCCCGGTAAGTACCTCAATCGCATCAGCGTTGTAGGTATTGCTCATTAATAATTTCTCATTCTAACGTCGTTGCTATGGTGCTGGCCTTATTACTGGTTTTAGCACTTGTTTGCAGTTTTCCCAGAAATCGCCGGAAGGCATTATTTTACTGCAGATGAATAATATTTTATCGCACAAATTAACCAATTCTTGATAGTAAGAAATCAAAGATTTCGGGCAATTCTTCAGCAAATTTTTCGTAGCTATGATTTCCATTCTCGCGAACCCAGCAAAGTGAACTACTAAACTTTTGGACTGCGTCTCGATAGTCCAAGGTTTCATCATCAGTCTGCACCAATATCAAAAAATTATCTGGATTTGAAAGCTTTTTTACCTCCAAATCTCTTAATTCTTCAATATGCTGATGAGTCACCAAGTGAATATCATCTGAGTAAAAATTCTTGTGCTCACCAAGATGGGATTCCCAGAGTTCAAAAGGTCTTACCGCTGGATTTATCAGAGCGGCTGGGCAATTATATTTCTCGGACAAATAAGTAGCATAGTAACCCCCCAAAGAACTACCCATTAGCATTAGCTCTTTAGATTCTAGGCTCTGAATCAGATTCTCTAATTGTTTGATCGTTTCCGCGGGGCCAGAACCCATTAGAGGTAAATATATCTCTAATCGATCATTGAAATTCTCACAAAACTCAACAGTTTCTTGCGCTTTTTTTGATTGTGGGGAACTTAAAAACCCATGCAGATAGAGAAGGTAGGCCTTTTGATCCATCTAATGTTGTCCCATACAATGCAACTAATATCCCGAGCTACTGTAATCAACTTCAAAATTGGACCCGGTGACGCGATAAACCTTAGATTCGATTCGACCATCTTCAAACAACTTAAAATTACGATAACCTGGATTTATTTGGTCTAAAGCAAAATTGTTCACATTGGGCTTGAATTGAATACAGGTCGAAGGAGTACAAAAGCATCTATGCTGACCATGCATAAAGTCCAGTTCTTGGTGAATATGCCCATAGACTATTGCTCTCACTTTATCGCATTGAGTAACCCTAACAAAAAATTCTTCACTATTTTCTAAACCAATATCCTGCATCCAAACTGCACTGCCAGAAACGGGATTATGGTGCAAACTTACTAGACAGTGTTCAATTTCAGCGTCATTTTGTGCAGCACTCAAGGTTTTATCGATTAACTGCAATTCTTTATCAACCAGACGGCCATGAACTTGACCCAATATACTGGTATCTAGCATCAGTATTAACCAGTTATTTATTGTAATAACTCGTTCATTGGCATCATTAGCCGCAGGAATTAATTCCATCACTGCAATATTGTCATGATTTCCTGGTATCCATCGATAGGGCGCATCTAGCTTTGAGATGGATTTAGAAAAATTATTATAAGCAGCAGCGGAAGCATCTTGG
>CAWKZI010000346.1:0-3608 GCA_963854365.1 Gammaproteobacteria bacterium | reverse complement strand
GAGATCGGCGGCAGCGTCGAAGGCGCCTACGTTCGCTGGAACTTTTTCCTGGATGCCTCGGTGTCAATCAATAATGAGACCTGGGTGGAGGATGGACGACTCGTTCGTTTCTAACTCTGTTCGCTCTGGCTATTCTGAGGTGAACTCGAGGATAAGAGCCAAGACCGATGGCTCTCTCTTTACCGAGCCAACCTCACCCCCGGGGTACCCCCCCACTAGCCCAAGTAGGTTCCATCCCACCTCTATATATACTATGTTGGACGAACGATATGATTTTTTGTCTGAGCTTATATGCTAGAGATCGTCGCAATTATTTTTATAGTTTTAACGATTCCATTATGGCTGCCTCTGGTTGCCGGTATTGTTACGAGCCTACTTAGCTTTGGCTTCATGGCTATTTTCTGGCTAATCTTTATTGCTGCGGTTCTTTATCTAATATTTACATGATGGCACAAGTATAATTATCGTAATATAAATCCATGTCCAACATCACACCAATAGATAACCGAGACACAAAAAAGCCCTAATTTATAGGGCTTTGAGGATATCTATGGAGTTCTCCAGAGTTCACTGGAGTAGTATTTGGTGGAGGCGGGGGGAGTTGAACCCCCGTCCGTCAGCTCTCTTCCTTCAGCTCTACATGCATAGCGTCGTCTATTGAGTTAACCCGTATCGGCCCGACGGGCAGGGTGATTTGGGCGAGCTTGATACTTTTTAACCGCTTTGCGTCAAGCGCGCTTAGCTGGCGATTCCGTTCTAGATGACAATTGCGAACACCAGTTTACGGACATCCCAGTGGCAATCGCTAGCAAGCTCTTAGGCTGCTAGGGCGTAGCTATCGTCGTTGGCAACTATAAAGTTGCAGCGATTGTTTTACGAGAGTCACTACCCTCTCGACATGCACTTTAGGTTTCAATACCGGCGTCGAATCCAAATCGCCCCCTAAACTGTTACGTGAATGATAGCACAGATAGGGTTTTGTCGCCGGTACAGCCCGTTAGTGATAGCTATTGCTAATTCCAGCTACGGTTTCCCATTCCATATCTGGAAGGAATCTCTTTATTGTTTGAGGTGAACTTTTTAAGGTGTCGTGGAAGATAATGTTGTACGCGATGTGACCTTTAGCGATGTTCTGTAGGCTTTTCCGACATATTTCCTGCTGTTGTTTTTGATTTCGTTCTTGTTGGGCTGCACTTTGATGATGCAAAGGACCGCGATTTCCGAATGAAAATAACAAGTCATCAGGACCCCTTAATTGAGAGTCCCCTAATAAAGATTCCCTTGATTGAATGATTGCGAAAAAGCAGTGATCAAATTACTCTGACTCAATTAATAATGGCTATCTAATGATGGTCTAAAAAAAGGAACTATAGAATGAAGCAAACAACACTAAAAACGTTAGCTGGTTTCTTTTTGATTGCGCAATTTCACGCTGGAGCGTTGGCTCAGCAAAATGATGATGCCTTGGAAGAAGAAAATTCTGGCGGAGTAATACAGCGCTATGGCCGCAATGCCGCTAGCTTAATAGAGTCTATAATAGTCGATTCTAGCTCTATTCCCTTGCTAAGTGATTACTCTGCGGTTACCGATGAAGTTCTAAAAAATCCACCAGACTCAGATTGGCTAAGCTGGAGGCGAACCCAAGACAATCTTGGCTTTTCTAATCTCGATCAGATAAATCGGCTAACGGTTCCAAACTTAGCATTGGCGTGGCATCAAGAAGTGACACCTGGTAACAACATGCCTACGCCGTTGGTCCGCGATGGGATAATGTTTCTTTACAGCGCTGGCGACGTAGTGTTGGCATTGGATGCAACTAATGGTGAATTACTTTGGCGTTATAGTCATGACGGCGATGCAGTCACTAGTCATAAGTTTGGTATCGCACTCTATGAGAACAAAGTCTTAGTGCCTACCTCAGATTTGCATATGGTGGCACTGGATGCGCGTACCGGCGATGTCATTTGGGATCATGCTATTGATGTTGATGATTCTATTGGCCATGCACTTAGAAGTGCGCCAACCATTGCGGGCGGCCAGGTTATTCAGGGAATGGCAGCGTCATTTGTTCCTGGCGGCGGATTTATCATTGCCATCGATTTAGAATCTGGAAGTGAGACTTGGCGCTTTAATACTTTGGCTAAGCCGGATGAGCCAGGCGGAAACACTTGGAATAATATTCCCTTAGAAGAACGCCAAGGAGGTTCGGTTTGGAATACTGGCAGTTATGATGCAGAACTAAATCTACTCTTCTATGGTGTTTCTCCTACCTACAATACTGGCCCTTTGCTATATCCACTCGGTATCGACGGTGTCAACAATGATGCACTCTATACTAACGCCACCTTAGCACTGCGACCCACAACTGGTGAGCTCGTTTGGTATTACCAGCACGTTGCCAATGATCAGCATGACTTGGACTGGGGTTTTGAGCGATCGATTGTCGAGTTAGAAATTAAAGGTGAAATAAAAAAAGTAATCATTACTGCGGGCAAGCCAGGTCTGTTTGATGCTCTGGATGCGGCAACCGGTGCATATCTTTTTTCTGTCGATCCCGGATTGCAGAATCTATTCAGTGCTATCAATCCGGTTACTGGTGAGAAGATTGCCAATCCAAACGTATTTCCTGATGCGGAAGAAGTCCGCACAGTTTGCCCATACTATCAAGGCGGGCGCAATTGGCATGCTTCTTCAATAAATAATGAGTCTGGCTTCCTGTTTGTGCCCATGTTTGAAGTCTGTATGGACACTCTGCTCGACGATTCAGGTACTTTACTTTCCAGTGGGTTGCGGGCAGACACAGTATCGATACCGGGCAGTGATGGTAATTATGGCCGATTGCAAGCAATTAATCTCAAAACTAGGGAGCTCGCGTGGCAACACAGGCAAGAAGTAGTGCCGGCTTCTGCAAGTTTAGCGACAGCCGGAGGTCTCGTTTTTCTTGGCTACCTTGATAACGCTTTCAAGGCTTTCGATCAACAAACAGGTGAGGTCTTATGGGAGACACAGCTCGGTGCTATTCCGGCTGCGTTCCCAATCACTTACAGTGTAGACGAGAAACAATACGTCGCGGTCGTTGCGGGCCAACTTAATATACACACCGGCGTCTGGTTAGGACTGATGAACAAATTTACTGGATTCACGCCACTTAATCAGGGTGCGGCGGCGCTGTGGGTGTTTGCGTTAGACTGAGTCGGAATAATAATCTAGTAGGCATGTAAGGTTTGAGTATTCGACAGCCATTCAATAGAGACCTATAGTTGTACTTATTCTTTTAACACCGCAGCTAATGCTGAAGTCAGAGTTTGATGCCGCAGTTTAATGCCAAGAGATCCAAGCTTTGTCGACTTAACCCGAGTGCTGCCTAGCAACAAGGCGTCGCCCATTTCTCCAAACAATAGCTTAACTATGAACGTTGGCATTGGTATGAAGCTGGGCCGGCGCAGCGCACGACCTAATTGTGCGCTGAAATCAGCATTACTGACTGTTTCTTCAGCCACCAAATTTAGCACTCCTGCTCGTGGGTTTTTCACCAGTAGAAAAAGTATCGCTTGCACCAGGTCAATGATGCTTATCCAGCTAAGGTATTGTTTACCGTTACCAATCTT
>CAWKZI010000345.1:0-3624 GCA_963854365.1 Gammaproteobacteria bacterium | reverse complement strand
CTGAAGAGCTAAGTATCGGTCTCTTCAGTGAATGGGAAATTTCCCTATCCGAACGACTACGCACAACTATTGGCATACGCGCTGATTACTATGATTTCGATGTCGATTCTCTTCGTCCGCAAAATTCTGGCAGTGATAGTGATTCTCTCTGGCAACCCAACTTCGGTTTAGCCTATCGCTATAACAATAATCTTGAGTTTTATGGAAACTATGGCCATGGTTTTCACTCCAACGATGTGCGGGCCGCAGTTAACACTATTGATCCCGTAAGTGGCGGCCCTGCAGAGGCCCAAGATGTATTAGTTGAAGGCAAGGGCAGCGAAATCGGTTTTCGTTATGACACCTTATTGGGCTTCAATTTTTCTATGGCGCTGTTTCAATTAGATACCGACTCTGAGCTAGTTTTTGTAGGAGACGCGGGCACTACTGAACCGAGCGATCCCACTGAGAGGAAAGGAATTGAGCTAAATTCATTCTGGGAGATTTCTGACAGTTTAGTTTTCGATTTCAGCGCCGCAAAATCTGAAGGCAACTTTAAAAGGCTGCCTTCAGGACAAAATTCGATTACTGATGCACATGAAGAAGTAATAGGAACAGGACTCACTTATATCAATCCAAATGGCATCACAGCCAGCCTGCGAGTCCGCCACTTTAGCGATGCTGCTCTAACTGAAGACGAATCAGTGACCAAAGACGGCTCAACACTAATTCACGCAGGGGCATCCTATAGTTTTGATAATTGGGAATTAGGTATAGATATACTCAACTTAATGGATCGAGAAGACGATGACATCGCCTATTTCTTTGAATCACGGCTACTAGGAGAAGTCGATCCTCTAGAAGACATTCACTTTCACCCTTCAAACCCCCGAAGTGTTAGAGTCTTACTCAAGTATAGTTTTTAAGAATAAAAGCGATAGCTCCCCTACCTACCCTTTAAGATTTACAGGATAGGATGCTTTTATATTGCTCCTTTCAATATAACTCTTATGACAATAACGATTTAGTGTCCTTGCTCAAAAACAACCGAGAACGATACTGGTACAGCGCGACTAATTATTGGTAAACCAGCAACCTCACGCAATTGCTCGACTCCAGCAACAAGGCCTACAGAATCCGCTGTGACAATTATTGGCTTCACTGTAGAAGCTACTAACCCCTCAGTAGTGCGAGTTACCTGTAAGCTAGCAACAAGTGCTGTTTCGCTACCATGAACAGATAGCTCGAAATCAACTTGTAAGCTCTGAGTCGAACCTGCTTCGAGAGCCCCTAACGCTTCTATATCAATAGTTGCTGAAACTGTAGCTCGGGGAAACATGTTTGTTTCAAACAACATCGCCTGCATTCGCTCATTGCGAATCGGAATAAGCGTATTGACACTAGCAAGCTCGATTGTGATTGATAGCGTCCCATCATCTTCAATTTCGCCAGACAATATATCAAAAGTGTGAACCTCGCCGACATGGTCCGCTTTGATGGTAACAAAACTCAATGTCGATGAATCGTTGATCAAGGTCCAGTGTGCTTGCGCTGCACTTATCATGAACACTGAAGTGAGTATCACGGAACTAATTAGAGCTGAAGTAGTTTTAAGCAGTGGCTTAATGGCCATCGGTTTCTCCCTTTTGTATATTTTGGTATTTTCGTATTCTCATTAGTGAGGCCAATTCGGCACTGAATGCAGCCAAGTTCGAATAACTCTAGCTAACAAGCATATCCCGATTATAGGTGCAGCATCAGAAAGTTCCATAGCTTACCTGATAATTTCTTCAACGGCATTGCAAAAGTTTGAGGTTTGTCTGTACTGGCTGACAGGTTAGTATTGGTGCCTCACTTAAATCCACTAAGAATTCAGGCTGATTAACCAAAGAAAACCAAGAAAACGCCTTTGTAAATTTGATAATTTGGCTAAGCATGTCATTAAATATACCCACTATAGATATTAGTCAAGGAGTCAACTCCCCTGCCCTCATTGAGGAACTTAGTCTTGCCTGTGAGCAATGGGGCTTCTTCCAAATAATCGGTCATGACATAGACCCAGGTCTACGCTCACAATTTTTCACCGCCGTTACTAAGTTCTTTGAACTGGAAAAACCTGAGAAGAGTAATGTATCGCGAACTGCGGAGAATTTCTGGGGCTACTATGACAAAGAACTAACAAAAAATCGTTTAGACAAAAAAGAAATATTCGACATTGATGCCAATTTAGATAACCTCGACAATCCTATTACTAGCACCCCAATTCCCTGGCCTAGCTCAATGCCAGAATTAGAATCAATTTCAAAAGACTGGCTACCTAAATGTGAAATACTCAGCCAAAAATTACTTGGAGCTTTATGCCTCTGTCTTGGCGAGTCAATGGAAGTTCTAAATCCATTTTTTGTAAAAGAACACACCAGCTTCCTCAGGCTCAATTACTATCCTGCCTTAAGTTCCGGCAGTTCCGGCAATTCTGAAAATCTAGGAATCCACCCCCACACTGACGCTGGCGCTTTGACTTTATTAGCGCAAGATACGGTTCCCGGTTTACAAGTACGCAAAGGTGACACCTGGCACACCATCATACCGATAAAAGATAGTTTTATAGTCAATATTGGCGATATGATTCAAGTTTGGTCGAATGATCGATTTAAAGCACCACTGCATCGCGTATTAGTGAGCCCAACAAAACCTCGCTATAGTTTGCCCTATTTCTATAATCCTTCTTATGCCACAATCTGCAAACCACTTTTAGTCAACAGCAGTGAGGGTCTTTACAATCCAGTTTCCTGGCAGCAATTTCGTAGCGGGAGAGCAGCGGGTGATTTCGTTGACCAGGGTGAAGAGATTCAAATATCCTGGTATCGAAAATGACCTCACTAGCTTATTTCATGAGCTTACCACAAATCCACTTCGATCGAGCTGCCTAGCATGAACTCATCACTGAACAATCCAATAGTGAAGCATTTAGTTCTTGTCGGTGGTGGCCATAGCCATCTTGCTGTCCTGAAATCCTTGGGCATGAAACCTGTACCCGGCCTAGCTGTCACTCTAATTAGCAGGGATATTAAAACCCCTTACTCAGGATCATTGCCTGCTTACATAACTGGCTTCTTTGACTTCGACTCTATTCATATTGATTTGCGACCCCTCGCTCAATTTGCTGGCGCTCGCATAATTCAAGAAGAACTTACTAATATAGATTTTGATAAGAAAACCATCGAACTCTCCTCATCAAGGCCAAACATTGAATTTGATCTCATCTCTTTAAATATTGGCTCGAAACCCGATGCGGTTAAAATCCCAGGAGCGGCAGAGTTCGCTATTGGCATCAAACCGATAGATTTATTTTTAAAGCGCTGGGAAGAGATTTATCAAACAATTATTGATGGATACAAATCTAAAGGTGCTAGCTTCAGTCTAGCGGTAGTTGGCGGAGGCCCAGCTAGTATCGAATTCGCCTTTGCTGCTCAGCAACGTGTAAATGATTCACTAAAGTTAAAAACACTCGAGAATTCGCCTCTAAAGCTAAAAATAGTCAGTGCCGATCACAAATTGTTAAAGACGCATAATTCTAAAGTAAGCGAATTTATTAAAGAAGAAGCCAATAGGCGGGGAATTGAAATACTCACTGACCATCGGGTC
>CAWKZI010000344.1:0-3635 GCA_963854365.1 Gammaproteobacteria bacterium | reverse complement strand
GGAGATTCGTGCCCGCCGATTACTCCAGTAGAAAAAGTCCACACCGGCTGCAATTCGCTCACATTGCCATCATTAATTTGATCAAGCGGGCTATAACCCCAACCACTAAGGTTGCCGCGATAGGACAACCAATTCTGGTCTTCCGGGTTCTGCAGGCGCTCGTCTGTGATTGGGTTATAGTCCGTAAATGGGGCCTGGGCACTGGAGTTAATAGTGACTAGAAATGCTGCGAAGAATGCGCATATTCGGGCAGGGCGTTCAGCGTACATTGTTGGTTCCTTTGAATATCTGTAATTTACAAAAAATTATATGGCAAGGAGGAAATACTACCAATCGCTTGGGCTGGCGAATAGGCTATTTTAGAGGCAACGGCGGTACATCCCTAGTATTCGCCCCCAGTGCCTTTCGGCAGACTCTTTGTGGTATTTTCCAGCTCGTAAGGGGAAAACAAATCCATGCTCAGTTCCTGGGTACCATTCGACTCGAGAATTTATTTCAGTTTTTGCCAAGTGCTTCTCTAGAGCATCTACCATTTCCTGCGGCGCGTACTCATCAGTTTCGGCGCAGCCGAAATACATTTCGCCTTTAATCTTGTCAGCATCTAGGTGAGGTGAATCAGTTGCGTCGGAATAAAGCCGTACGCCGTGAAATGAGGCACTTGCTGCGATTCTATTTGGATAGGCAGCAGCTCCAGCAAAAGCAAAAGGCCCGCTCATGCAGTAGCCAACACAACCTACTTTGCCGTTTCTAGCTGCATCGTCATTATCTGCAGTTTCCATTAACACTCCGATGTCTTCGTTCACCATGACATTACTTAAAGAATCCATATGAGAAAACATTTCTTCACGAGAAGCTTGCTGAATTTCAAATTCGCGGACTCTCCGATAATAGAGATTTGGCAGCATGACATAATAACCTGCTGAACCTAGTCGGCGAGCCATGTCATGTAATTCCTCACGTTTGCCCGGCGCATCCATCAAAAACAATACTAATGGATGAGGACCATCTTCTTCTGGATGTGTTATGAATGTATTCATAACTCCGCTCTTGGTTTGAATATTGATTTCTTTATCTATCATTTTCCTTGGTCCTTGTTGTTCTTTTAATAATTGTTATATGCGACCTTCACTTACGATCACCAATTCTTATTAGGTTTGAGCCAATGCAAAGCGTTTATGAAGTCGTCATTTGGCACTTCCATTTTGTCCAATCGCTCATTGACCGCATTTAAAACATTATCACCATATAAGTCTATATCAGACATGGCCTTCCAGAATTTGTTACCTCCGGAGGTACTCATATGGCCTACAAACGCATCCATTACATATCGCAGATTATCATCAGTTTCGAGGCCTTCTGCATTCAATTTGAGCAACATATCAAGCTGATTCCCCATAGCAAAAAGTGCCATTCCGGCCTTAGTTTGCCGATCAGGGTCCATATCATCATAGTTGTGAAGAAATTCTCGATATTCCGAGCTATGTTCCGCCATAAAAAACATCATTTCTTGCCATATATGCCTTTGCTCCCTTTGCGAAGAGGCAAGAGCCAAACGGTTGGAGGTACGTGTTTGCATTCCAAGGAATATTAGCGAAATTAGCACGCCTATCCCGCCCAAAAACTCACCCCATGTACTTAATATTTCCATACAACTATGCTCCACTGAATTAAAATAGAAAGAGAATAATACAAATTAATAAAATGATAGTGTACGAATAAATAAGAAAAATAAGGCTTATAGCAACCTTAATCCCAGTAGAGATTTAAAAATGTACATAAAGCCTTTAATCCAAAAACTAGCTCAAGTAATGGCTTGTCTAGGGCTGATTTATCAAGTAAATCTTTAATAACTACGCCAAGACTTTGGTTTGGAAAATTGGAGATGCTGAAGCGTGGCGATGCCTCGTGAAAAGTCCAGAACTATATATGCTTGGCTTTCATCCGTTCTTAGAGATCAATGGTGATTATTGGTTAATGGTAAGTCACAGAGAAAGAATAGCTGAAGTTGTTTTAGAGTACGTTAAGAGGAATGATTAGATTTCAGAGATTGAGACGAAATAAATTCTGCTAATTATTTGATATAGGCTTCAGTAACAGCTCGAACTGATTGGCGAATTCCTTTGGCCATGGCCTTGGCAGAAATAGTGGCTTTCGATATGCCGTCTATATCTCTACCAACACTAAATCTATCTGCGGCCCGCTTGCCTATGTACTGTTCTTGAACTCCAGGGAATTCTAAAAAATCTCCCCAAGTGTGCCGTAGTGATTCTTTATAGTAAATAACTCTTAAGCCGATGATATTTCCTTCTAAATCCATACCCACCAAGCTGTCTATTTCTCCGCTAAAGCCACTGGGCTCTGGTGGCACATCTGCTGAGACAAAAGCATAACCAATTAGCGTCTTCTCCCCGCTTGCTTCATCAGTGAGAAAGGCCTTATAGACTGGAGGTTTGCCTTCTTTCTCAGAAAAGCTGTCAGCATCTGGAACCACTTCCTTTAGCAGGCGATCGGAGGTGTGATCTTTATTTGCAGCGTAAATAGCAGAATGAATTCCGGTACTATCAAAAAAAACCATAAAGGAGTTGCCACCATCAAACATGATGGCAGATATTAATAATCCAAAGCCTAAGATAGACTTAGACCATGACTCAATTGTCGTTATACTTAACATTTGGTTATTTGACCATAAGAAGCTCGATGATTTAAAGCGGTAACTACAACTGAAAAGCAACAATTCTTTACAGAAAGGTGCATACTTTTCTGGCGCGGGGGTGCGTTACATTGATGGTAGGCAAAAGGATTTTTTTGATTAGTTACGCATAAATTTGTACTCATATAGGGTATGCTGCGAGCTCTTTTTTTTCATAGATTCGCTTAACATGCAGCCTTCTAATAAATTCAATACGATCGCCTTTGTCGTTGCTGGAGCAGGAATTTCTACCTTTGCCGGCATGGATGTGGTGATGAAGGGTTTGTCCTTGAGCCTCGGGGCATATAACGCCATGTTTTGGCGAAGTATTATCTCTGTATCTCTCGCGGCACTGCTCTATCTGTGGTGGCGTCCTGCCTGGCCAACAGTCGATGTCATCCGATTACATGTGTGGCGCGGATTTATCATTTCTATTATGGCTTTTTTGTTTTTTTGGGGTTTGAAATATCTACCCGTAGCAGAAGCAATTGGCTTATCTTTTATTGCTCCTCTAATAGCGCTCTATTTGGCCGCAGTTATTCTTAAAGAAAATATTGGAAAGCACGCAATCATTGCTTCACTGATTGGGTTACTTGGAGCGGCTATTATCGTTTCTGGTCGCTTGAGTGGTGAATATGATGAGGAAATGGGGAAGGGTATTGCTGCGATATTATTGTCGGCTGTTAT
Organism: Gammaproteobacteria bacterium; assembly: GCA_963854365.1. Taxonomy (GTDB): domain Bacteria; phylum Pseudomonadota; class Gammaproteobacteria; order Pseudomonadales; family Pseudohongiellaceae; genus UBA9145. Next base: position 259 of record CAWKZI010000344.1, on the reverse strand, counting down.
GTATGCCTACAATATAATTCTTCAACGTCAACAAGCCCTCGTTGCCGTCCCTGTAGAGATAGCTTTTTTTCAAAACAGCACCATCATCGTTCTATTCGCCAGTCTATCGCCTTTTTTTGCGGTAGCGCCAACAATAGATTACGTGCCGATGTTAGCCGCTGCAGCTGTACTAGGCCTTGTTTCATCATTGATGATGTCATGGGCTTACGCTCGAGCTCCGGCTAACATGTTAATTCCGGTGGAATACACAGCCTTTGGT
>CAWKZI010000343.1:0-3648 GCA_963854365.1 Gammaproteobacteria bacterium | reverse complement strand
ATCTATTGCTTCTTCTTCAATTTCACCCTCTCGCTTTGGGATACTAGGTTTAGGATCTACAAAGCGTTTGGTTGTTGGTAAATTATCAATAATTTTGTCACTGAGCCCTTCTAGCATCTCGCCGAACGAAGGAGCCCTAAAGCCAAGGGAGTAACATAGGCTATCTGTTTCAGCGACGCCCCAGTGAGAATAACCAGGCGGGATATAGAGAACATCTCCTGGGCAGAGAAGGTGCTCTTGGTGCTGATGAAACTCTGCGATTATTCGTAACCCAGAGTTGTCTGCTAGAGGCGTAGTTTCGCTGCATTTTTCACCTATTCGCCAGCGCCTTGAGCCTTGGCCTTGTATGAGAAAAACATCGTAGTTATCGTAATGAGGACCTACCCCTCCGCCTGCTGCAGCGAATGACACCATGACATCATCAATACGCCAACTGGGGACGAAGTCAAAACAGTGCTTAAGTTGTGACACCGATTCAAACCATTGATCCACGGCCTGGACAAGGACGGTCCACTCCCTATCAGGTAATTTCTGGAATGTTACTTCAGGGAAGGGGCCCTCGGTGAGTTCCCAAACACCCATCTTGGGAGTTCTAACTATTCTGCTTTCGATCGCAGTCTCACAAGCGAGGCCGACAAGCTCCTCGGGGCTTATTGGGTCAGAAAAGTCTGAGATTAAGCCTTGGAGGAGCACAGGCTTTTTTTGCCAATATTGTTCTAAAAATTCTTTGCGCTTAAAGCTTGATGAGATTTTTAAGGAGTTCAAATATTTTCGGCCTGCGCGACAGCATTCCCGATATAGTTCCTCGGAGTCATAGCCTTTAGCTCTTCCTTAGCCGGGACAGGAATTTCCAGCCCATCAATAAATGCTTTAATCGATTCTTGGTCGATCTGCTTGCCGCGGGTAAGTTCTTTTAGCTTTTCGTATGGCTGATCTATGCGGTATCGTCGCATGACTGTTTGGATTGGTTCTGCCAATATTTCCCAGCAGCTATCTATATCAGCATCGATAGTAGCGGCACTGAGCTCCAGTTTGCTGAGACCCTTTAGGGTAGATTTGTAGGCAATTAAGCTATGCGCTAGACCTGTGCCCATATTTCTTAACACTGTAGAGTCAGTCAAGTCTCTTTGCCAGCGGGATACTGGTAGCTTTGCGGCCATGTGGTTAAGAACGGCATTGGCAATACCAATGTTACCTTCGGAATTTTCGAAATCTATAGGGTTCACTTTATGGGGCATGGTCGAGGAACCAATTTCGCCAGCTATGGTTCGCTGCTTGAAAAAGCCCAACGATACATAAGCCCAAATATCACGATTAAAATCTAACAACACGGTATTAAAGCGGGCGATGGCTGAGAACAGTTCTGCGATATAGTCGTGTGGTTCTATTTGCGTTGTATATGGGTTCCAGCCGAGACCTAAATCTTCAACAAATTCTTTTGCTAGGCTTTGCCATTCAATATTAGCGTACGCCGCCGTGTGAGCATTATAGTTACCTACTGCACCATTTATTTTCCCTAGAATTTCGCACTTTTGAATTTGCTCTCTCTGGCGTTTGAGACGGTAGACAACATTAGCAAATTCTTTACCTACTGTGGTTGGGGAGGCGGGCTGGCCATGTGTTCGTGACAACATTGGCTGGCTGGAAAAATCCCTACTTAATCCGGCCATCACATCTATTAACTCATTAATCACTGGAGCAAGCACCTGCTCTCGGCCGTTTTTTAACATAAGGCCATGAGCGAGGTTATTTACGTCTTCTGACGTACAGGCGAAGTGCACAAATTCCTGGTGTTCGACCAAATTTGGCTGAGTGGAAAGCTTTTCTTTGAGAAAGTATTCAACGGCTTTAACGTCATGGTTGGTTGTCGCTTCGATATCCTTTATTCGCTCGGCATCTTCAAGACTGAACCCCGTCACGATTTGGTTTAAGAAAGCGGAGTCAGCGGTGCTGATTTCAGATAGTTCTTCAATCACTGATTGCGCTGCTAATTTTTGCAGCCAGCGCACTTCAACTTCAACTCTATAACGCATGAGAGCAAATTCGCTGAAGTAAGGCGATAAGTCAGCACATTTGCTTTGATATCTACCATCAAGCGGTGAAATAGCCATTAGTGGGCTAATGTTCTTCGTTCCCATGTTTAAATCCTAAACCGACGATATTAATTTCCGCCTGATATTTCCAACTGATAGTAAAATTCGTTTGCGATAGAAAACTAATTGCCAGCGTCTGCCTCCAAGCTGATGCCAAAGAACCGCCGACCTAATACCTGCCAACAAAAGAGCTCGAATTCTATTAGTAATGTCATTGTCTTTTAAATTTTCTATCTTGCCTTGTACCTGAATTCTGTAAGGTAGTGAACTAATTGTATCCTGATATAAGTCGGCGAGCTGCTGATATATTTGTTCTGCCGCCAATTTACGCTCAATTTCATTTTCTTCAGAGTAATTTAAGGCAGCGATGGCATCGAGCGGAGCGATTACTTCTAGTCTTTTTCTAAGTATTCCTTGCACATTTTTATTACGATTCAGCTTTCCTCTCAGATGCAGCATTCCCAGTGTATAGCGAATTACTTCGGCATTCTCGCGCACTTTCTCATTGCTAAATATGTTTTGCAGAGTTCTCAGTCCTAGACCAAGATCGGCAGCGTTGGAATATACGTCCTCCACACTATTGGGGTTAAGTGCGAAAAGGGGGTTAATGCTTGCAGCTAGGTTATATTCTGAAACATTCCCTTCATTGGCGAGGCTATTTACCAGATATGCGCATTGAGCAACCCCTGCCATTGCAATATTTCGGTATTCCCATTGACTATATTTAGGAGAGGTTACGGTCAATGATAGCGCCTCCAAGGCAATGATCCGCATCATAGAAAACCACATATTGCCCTGGGGTCACTGCCCGTTGTGGTTTTTCGAAGTGGACTTGTATATTTCCATTCTCTGCCTTTTCTACCCGACACTTCTGATCAGTCTGTCGATAGCGAATTTTTGCTGTACAGCACAACGGTAATTCAGGTGTTAATGTGTTAATCCAAGCAGGAGCATGGGCTAGGAGAACCTGAGAATATAAATCGATATTTTCATTGCCTTGCCCGACAATTAAGATGTTGCTCTTAAGGTTTTTTCCTACGACATACCAAGGCTTATCGGGATGGTCTTTAATGCCACCAATTCCCAAGCCTTGCCGTTGCCCGAAGGTGTAATACATAAGACCTGCATGACGGCCCAATAAATCTCCTTGCGTAGTTTGAATATCTCCAGGCTGCGCGGGCAAATATGTCTCTAGAAAATCTTTAAATTTACGCTCTCCGATAAAACAAATACCGGTACTGTCTTTTTTGTCATGAGTAAGTAACCCCAAATCGCTAGCAATTTTTCTAACATCCGTTTTCGGTAAATTTCCTAATGGAAATAGACTGCTGCGAATGCATGCCTCACTAACTTCACACAAAAAATAACTTTGGTCCTTATTGTCGTCCATGCCTTTTAGTAGGTTAACGCCAGCTGCGGTATCCTCTCTCCTGACATAATGCCCTGTTGCTATATAGTCCGCGCCCAAACTCTGGGCATACTCGAGGAAAGCTTTGAATTTAATTTCTCTATTACATAATACGTCGGGATTGGGTGTCCGCCCCTGTTTATACTC
>CAWKZI010000342.1:0-3650 GCA_963854365.1 Gammaproteobacteria bacterium | reverse complement strand
TCCTATATTCATGCCGAAGCCTACCCTTCGGGAGAGCTCAAGCACGGCCCACTCGCATTGGTAGATGAAGACATGCCAGTAATCGCGGTCGCCCCAAATGACGATCTAATTGAAAAGCTACGGGCAAATCTAGCGGAAGTCAGCGCCAGAGGCGGAAAGCTCTACGTTTTCGCTGATGAAAGCGTTCACTTCCAAGGCGACAGGAACTGCAAGGTTATTCATGTTCCTAAATCGCCGAACATCCTCAACCCTATTGTTTTCACCATCCCACTGCAATTGCTCTCGTATCACGTTGCCGTAGTCAAGGGCACTGATGTTGACCAGCCGCGCAACTTGGCTAAGTCAGTAACAGTAGAGTAGTTTTAAACCGTTACTCATGTAAGGTTTTCGAATATCAGGAAAAAAATGAATTCTAAAAGCGTTCTTTTGAGAACCATGTGCCTTATATTGTTTCTTTCAAGTATTATTCTTACCGAACTTATTGGTTTTTTACGTTCTGACTACAACTTGATAAACCATTTTATTAGCGAGCTTGGAGCAGCTGGGGCAGAATACTCAAGAATAATTAACTACTTCGGATTTGTACCAACTGCCTTTAGCGCCCTGATTATTGTACTTCTTCTTCAATCTAAGTTTTCAAATACTAGATTATCTCGGGCAGGGCTTTTATTAGTTGGGAGCGGGGTTTTTATTGGATACTTTGGTGCTTTTATTTTTCCTTGCGACTATGGTTGTCCTGCTGAGGGAAGCTTTAGTCAAAATATGCATAACAACCTTGGGTTGATATATTACTTGATTATTCCTGTTGGGCTTTTCGTCTTAGGAATTGGGTTGAGAAAAGAACCTATGATTATTAATTCATCAATTTCATTCGGCGCAGCTTTTGTTTTCTTGTTAGGGTTTTTTATGATGCTTAACCCAAGTCAAATTGATCTATTAGGTTTCTGGCAAAGATTAGCAGATTACACAGTCTTTGTTTTTTTAATTTTTATGAGCCTGTTTGTAAAAAGTGAATCAAGATAATTACATTAATGAAAAAAGCAAAACGAGTAACTGTTATAAACAACTCCGTTACCGTGGGGTAGAACAAAACAGTGAATTAAAATTATGGAATTTTGGAAAAGTATAAATAAAGCAGTTGATACAGCGACTGCTATTTTAGTTCTATTTGGAATAGTATTCTCTTCAAATGTAAAAAGTAATGTTTCCGCGACTGATGAATATGGCATTTGCTTATCCAAGATGGTTAGATAATGTTTAATTTTGTCAAATCACATGCCGGTATACCGCAACAAAATGACAGGTGCTGCCAATCATTGTAAATATATGAAAGATAGCGTGATTAAGTGGGATTTTCCGAATCGCATAGAGTATCGCGCCGAGCGTATAAGCCAGGCCACCCGCTACCAACCATCGCATTCCTATGACTGGCATTTTTTCTATCAACGGAATTATGGCAAACATGATCATCCAGCCCATGAACAAATACATCAGTGTGGACAGCAGCTGATAGCGTCCGGTAAAAAAAATCTTGAGAGTGATACCAACAATCGCCATGCACCAGGAAATGCCTAAAATAATCCAACCGATTGAGCCTTGCAGGACAACCAAGGCAAAGGGGGTGTAGGTGCCTGCGATCAGGATATAGATACTCGCATGGTCCATGATGCGCAATCGACTTCGGCGCAACGGCGAGCGGCTGCTGTGGTAGGCAGTGGATGTACCGTAGGCAATTACCAAACTGCAGCCAAAAATCGTGACGCTCACGATCTTTAATATGTCACCGCCGGGCACTGAGTAACGCAGCAATGCCCCCAGCGCCACAATACTCAGGACAAAGCCCAGGGCATGGGATGAAACGTTAATAGCCTCCTCTAGAGCGCTATACACTGACGTTGTTGTATTAGATATCATGATTGGTAGTATGTCCGGAACTATTGGAGCTTGCTACCCCCAGCTTTAAATCTTTTATTTATTACTGACAGCCCTATTCAATATGAAACCAGACCTTTCAAGCGAATCGACCATTACAGATAGACTACAAATTTAACTCACAGTGAGCAAGCTCCAGAATTTATTTTCAGTTCATTGTTGGAAACTAATTTAATTGATATTCCGAAATCAATGATTCAGGGAAAAATACTATCGTGCAGGGCTTCGCTGAGATAGCGCATTCACATTTTTTTGTTGCGCAAGAAAACGAGGTAGCTAACTAAAATACAAGGTTACCAGTTACCAGATTTCAGATTCACGACTACAAACTAGAGATGGCGATTAGCAAACTCTATCCAGACTGGGATCACGAAAAAAGCCACAACGGTTTGAATGGTAATGATATTCGCCATGAGACTCTCGTTACCACCGAGTTGTCTGGCGAGAATATAAGCTGATGGTGGAGCAGGCAATGCAGTCAGTAGCAAGAGTATTACCGCGATACTATTGGGTGTTTCAAACAGCATACAGGCCGCTAGTACTAGACCGGGAAACACAGCAAGCTTATTGATCGCAGCTACCAGCAACTGCCAACTCTGCTCTCCTAAAGAAACGAATCGTATTCCCGCCCCTACTGCGAGGAGACCTATGGGTAGCGCAGGCTGACTGAGTATCTCTATCACAGACTCGGCGAGAGATGGAATATTGAAACCTGTGTAACTGATAGCAATGCCGGTTACGCATGCCAAGACCAAAGGATTTGTTGCAACTGAGTTAATGATGCGACTGATCCGCTTCGTCCCACCCTCCCCGCCTCCAGTCAGTGAGACCACACACAGCACATTCACCAAAGGTATATAGATCGCGAGACATAGCGCCGCCGTAGTTAGTCCCCTATCACCATAGAGAACATCTATGCAGGCGAGCCCGATATAGGTATTGAAGCGAATACTGCCTTGATAGATAGAGCTCAGGGATGCGGAGTCGCTGCTGACAAGCTTTCGTAGAACCAATACAAGCACCGTGATAAGAAAAAGCGCCAACCCGATAGCCTCACTAATATTACCGATGTCTTGCAAATCGAAATTTGAAGCCGATAGCCGGAGCACTAACAAGGCAGGCAAGAATATATAGTAGGTGAGTCGTTCCAATTCCGACCACACAGCTTGACTCGAGATTGGCGTACGACTGATCAAGAAACCCAAGAGGATAATGGCAAAAATAGGTGTTAGAGCGCTTAAAATCATGACGGCATACTAGCGTCACTTGTCCCGCAATACCACCCTCTTCTTTCTCCCATAGACTCTCATGAATGGCGAGTGGCTTGACAAAATTTAGAGCTGGAGAGATACTTATGACCAGTCTAAAAGGGCCCACCTACTAAGGCCAACAATAACACCTCGAATGAAAAATTAATTAGTGCAGCTGCAGAAATACTATTTCTACCGGCTCGACGACCTATTCCTTCTTTAAAACTATGAGCTCGAAAAGAGCTAAGACCAATAAACGAATTCGAAGCATCATTATGGAATATTTCGCAATTATCGCCTTTGCCATCACCACCTGTGTGACACCCGGCCCTAACAATGCCATGCTCATGGCGTCGGGATTGAACTATGGCATCAAGCGCAGCATGCCACATTATTTTGGCATCATTCTTGGGTTTCCAGCCATGGTGCTTGCCGTCGGCCTGGGTATTGCACAGTTGTTTGAGGTGT
>CAWKZI010000341.1:0-3651 GCA_963854365.1 Gammaproteobacteria bacterium | reverse complement strand
CTACTGCCCGGGATGATCACTATACATATGCTGGTGGCGTTAGCAATTGTAGGCACGCTGCTCTACGCAGTCGCGCAAGCGCGGAGGGGGATCATGGCTTCACAGTCCGTGGGTAACATAGATCAGCGCTTTGGAAAATGGCTTTATATAGTACTTGGGCTCACGGTCTTGCAGGTGGCTATGGGAACACAGGTTCGGGAGATGACAGACTTTATACGTGAATCCCAAGGTGAAGAGCTGCGGTCGAGCTGGATAGACGCAATGCCTTGGTTTTTTTATGTGCACAGAAGTTTTTCCGCTGTTGTTCTCTTTGCTAATTTGTGGCTTGCTCGGTTATTGGTGATGTCGCTAGGATGGCAGCATACACTGAGTAGGCTCACCCTAACTATGATCTGTGTAATAGGTGCTGCTGTGTTTTCAGGGGCGGCCTTGGGTCACTTAGGGATGCCAGCGCTTGTTCAACCTACGCATTTATTAGCAGCATCTTTGCTCTTCGGGTTGCAGTTTTTAATTTGGATGAGCTATCGGCATTCACGCGACGGTAATATTAGTAATTCTTCTTCAAAGAGTGATTTTAATTTGCCGGTAGGCGACGAAGTTACAGTTTAAAGTTCAGGGACAGGCAAAATGGTTAATAAAGAATTCGATATTGTAGTGTTCGGTGCGACTAGCTTCGTCGGTAAAATTCTCTGTAACTATCTAGCAAACGAATACACTGAGCCGAATTTAACCTGGGCTATGGCTGCTCGTTCAAAGGGAAAATTAAATGAACTGAAAGCTTCGTTAGGAGGGAAAGCAGCAGCGATTTCTCTCATTATTGCAGACTCCTCAGATGAGCAGACACTGCAATCTATGTGTGAGAAGACGGAGCTCGTCATCTCCACGGTTGGTCCTTATGCCTTGTATGGTGAGTTGCTGGTAAAGACTTGTTGTCAACTCGGTACTGACTACTGTGACCTCACTGGTGAGCCGCAATGGATCCGCCGAATGATTAACCGTTACGAAGGTGATGCAAAGCGTAGCGGTGCTAGAATAGTGAACTGCTGCGGATTCGATTCCATTCCTTCTGACTTAGGTGTTAAGTTTCTGCAAGATCATGCGCTGCGACAATTTGGTAGCTATTGCGATGCGGTTAAACTGCGTGTGAAGACTTTAAGGGGTGGTGCGTCGGGAGGAACTATAGCCAGTGCTCTAAACCTTTATAAGGAAGCATCTACCGATCCGGGAATTCGTAAGGAAATGCGAGATCCCTATTCACTCTGTCCGGTGGAGCATACTTTTGCGGCGCGCCAGCACAACGTATCTGTGGAATTTGATGAGGATTTTGACTCATGGGCAGGCCCGTTTATCATGGCGTCTATTAATACTCGGGTTGTGTTGCGCAGCAATGCGCTGCTCGATGGACACTATCATGAAAATTTTAAGTATGACGAAGCAATGCTCACCAGTGTGGGAAAGAAAGGTGAAAAAGCGGCGAAGAGAATATCCACAGGCACAAAAGTGTCGATGTTTATGATGGCTTTCTCCCCCATGCGCTGGTTGGCGACTCGTCTCTTCCTGCCTAGCCCAGGAGAGGGTCCAACTCCAGAACAACAGTTAAAGGGCTGCTATGATTTGCGGTTGCTTGGAAGGACTCCGCGGGGGGAGAGTGTGAGCGTTAAGGTAAGCGGTGATCGTGATCCTGGCTATGGATCCACGGCAAAAATGTTGGCTCAGGCTGGAATAAGTCTGCGACGTGATGTTGATGAGAGTGAAGTCGGTGGTGGTTTCTGGACGCCAGCAACTGTATTTAATGACAAGCTGATTACGCGCCTAATAGACCATGCCGGAATGGGCTTTGAATTAGAATCTCTATCGCCGGTAATGGCTAAAATCGATAAATCGACCGTGTTCGCAGTTGATGAGCCTGTTTCTCTCAGCTAATTAATAGGGATCCGACGATAATTGGCACGGCAGTCTTACGCATAATAGGACACTATTCTCTAAAATTTTTATTCTATGAGCTCCGCATTAATCATCCCCCGTGTCCTTAAGCAATGGAAAATTCGATTAATCTAGTGATTTAATTAGAAACAGAGGAAACGTGGGATGTTCTTGGTATGGCACCATGGGTGAAGTCTGATTTTAAGCCCTAGAGAATTCTACCTGAGAAAATATTATGCATTCTTCAATCGATCAGTGGGTCCTTTGAACTTTGTCAGTTGATCGGTTATTGTCATACTTGCTAGCACATAATTGTAGGAATTTCTTTTGCCAAACCCACTTTTTCTTTTTACTGTACAGATTGTAGCGATAATTGCCGTCATTCTCCTAGCCGCGGGTTACTTGAAGGCTGAGCCGCGTGCGGGAAGTGCTAGGGTGTTTTGCCTAATGGCGGTATTCATAATTTGCTATCTATTGAATGGAATGGCAGGCCAGCATATTGATCCGCAGTTTCGACTAGACCTAACTCAATGGCAATTGATAATAGAGATAGGTGTGAGTGCGGTTCCGGGACTGTTCATGATCTATTGTTTTCTAGTCTTTCAAGAACAACAGAAATTCCCAAATTTGTTGATTTTTGCATTTGCTACTCAAGTATTTTTTGACTCTATTCTTTCGGGCGTACCTCTTTACTCTAGTAGCAGTATTAGTCTGGATTCACTAACATTCCTAATCGCCTGTATGGATTTCATACAGTTGACATTCGTTGCCTCCGCGATGATTTGGACTCTCAAAGGCTGGGGGGCAGATTTAGTAGATGATCGCAGGATTCTGCGATGGTTCATTATTGGTGTGCAGGGTGCACTTATCTTCAGTGTTGTATTTGTTGAAAGTTTTCTGCTTGACGGTAGTTCAAATAGCTATGCTACTGCCCAGACAATTATTGTTAGCTCGGTAGCATTCTTAGCTATGGGTATGTTACTGGTGGCGATGCGTTTTGATTATGTTTCGCTTGGGAATGTGGTTCGCAAGGTCGCAGAACTGACAGAGGAAGCGGAGCCAGAAAATGGAGCCCCGTTTGATAATGACAGTTTCAATAAAATATTCGAAGAAGGAAAAATGTACAGGGAGGCCGGCTTGACAATTTCAATGTTGGCAAAAAAATTAAATCTTCCCGAATATAGATTGAGGGCCTTTATTCACAAGCAATTAGGCTATAGAAACTTTAATGCAATGCTGCATAAATACCGCATCGCAGATGCTGGTGAAGCGCTAGTAGATAAGGGTAAACCGAATTTACCTGTGCTGACGATAGCTCTTTCTGTAGGCTATCAATCGATCACGCCATTCAACAATGCTTTTCGCCAGATAATGGGTGTGACTCCTTCCGAGTATCGAAAACAAGAAATCTTAGCAAAATCCTAAGTTATGGAATTCATCTTGCTTTGATATATTTGACATCATTGCGGTGGACTATGTGCGTAAGGATGTTTATTCTTCAGTAAAAATAATATTCAGAATATTTATTCTAAGAAGCAAGGGGTCTATCGGCGTGATAAATGAGTTATTACTGCAAGTTGCTCAGTATTTAGAAGCGCAGGAATATAGCCAAATGTTGGTTTCGGGCTATTACAGCTGGAACTGGCTTGAAGCAACTCACGTTCTCACATTGATGATTAGTATTGGCTCTCTCTTCATCATTGATTTTCGCATGCTCGGTTGGGTACT
>CAWKZI010000340.1:0-3661 GCA_963854365.1 Gammaproteobacteria bacterium | reverse complement strand
CAACCAATCCGTAGCCTCTTACCCAGACCTTGTATAGAGCATCAGGCAAATCCGGCAGCAGAAAACGCCCCTCATCGTCGGTAACTACAATCTTAATAAAGTGGGTCGGTAAATCATCGGTCTCAGCGATGACCCAAACGCCCGCTTCGTCTCCGTTACTGCTCTGAACTCGACCCTCGATTGCCTGGTTGTCCTCCTGCTGTTGAGCCAAAGCTACTAGTGGCGCAGCAGCAATACCTGTCAAATAAATTGTGTAACCAAATCGCCGGAGAAATGAACGCAAATTGCCTTCTTGCTTAACCAGTAATTTTTCAATGAGGAACATGAGAGTCTCCTAGTGACTATTGTTTTAAGCTGAGCTGTAACTTCTGCTTCGTCTAGATCTCGGCGCTTCAATAAGAGCGGACTTGCATAGATTACTATGAGCGCGCAAAAATCTGACCTTAATTTGTATCATTATTTGTAACAATAGCCCTTCTTATTTATACCTTATTTCATAATTACTGTTAAAGCGACTATGCAGAAAGCGGTTAAACCGATACATTTACTAATAGAATTGCCAAATATCAATAAATAGTGAGTTTTGATAAATAGTGGGCTCAGTATTTTAAATAGGAGAAAGTGACAGATGAAATCAGAAATTGATCAGCTGATAACTGCGTTCGAGCATCGACGAATAAGTCGGCGTACTTTCTTAAACTCGCTGGGAGCGCTGACTGCTGCAAGTTACGGCATTACTAGAGCCGCGATTGCGGCAGAAGCATCACTGCCACCGTTCTCAGTTCAGTCCATAAATCATATGACCCTTGCGGTGTCTAACCCGACAGCATCACTGGCCTGGTATCAGGGTTTATTTGGCATGCCCATCGCAGCAAGACAAGGTGGGACCATAGTTCTGCAGGTGGGAGACGGCCCGCAATTTATCGCACTGGGTGGCAATGCAAGTGAGAATCCACGGATCACCCATTATTGCCTGGCTGTTGACAATTTCGACCACGAAGAAGCAGTGCAAATCCTCGCCGAAAACGGTGTCGCGGCGGCTAACGCATCTGGTCCGATGCAGTCGCGAGTAAGAATGCGCGGAGAAGAATTTGGTGGCGCACCTAGCGGCACACCTGAGCTTTACTTTGGTGACCCGGATGGCATCGTCGTGCAACTGCAAGATACAAGTTACTGCGGCGGTGCAGGCTTGTTGGGTGAAGATTGTCTGGCCACACCAGAACCGGCGCCTACCGCAGGGCTGCTATCAATCCGAGAATTCAATCACTTTACTTTATTTATCTCCGATCAAGCTCGTTCCATTCAGTTTTACCAAAGCCTATTCGGTATGCCTATTGATACGTACCAGGGTGCTTTACCAGTAATGAGAGTTGGAACCGGAAAGCAGTTTTTAGCTCTGCCAAGTGTACCTCCACTCGCCGGTCGTATACACCATGCGTCTCTGGCTGTAGATGATTTTGATGTTGATCGTATATTCTCTCTATTGGAAGGCTATGGATTGACGATACTCGGAGAAGCTGGGGGCGCAAACGGGCCACTGGAAGCCTACGTAACACTGCGTGGAGCTGAGCGTGGAGGCATAGTTGAGGGTACTCCAGAACTGTATTTCACCGACCCAGATGGCATCCTGATCCAGCTGCAGGATATAAGTTACTGTGGCGGGAATGGGTACTTTGGCGAAGAGTGTGGCACAGTGGCTAATCCCACTGGACGTAATAATTAAATCTGAGCTTTCGATCGGAATGTGACATGAAAAGATCACTCATTTTAACCCTATGCATGGCAGGATCTTGCCTGTTCTTTGCAGTCGAATCGGCAGGCCAAGGCCAAGACGTCTCGGCTATCAACCGTGCATTGCTGGACCAATACTGTGTCACATGTCATAACCAAGCAGTGGTTAACTCTGTCGCCACTGTCAACGAAGGTCTCCAAACCACCCAGCTACGCAATCTTGGCCTGACTTTGGACACCGAGGATGTTGCAAACCTGGCGGCAAATCCTGGGGTATGGGAAAAGGTTATTAAAAAACTTCGAGTCGGCGTTATGCCCCCTCCTAATTATCCGCGCCCTGACAAAGTAAGCTATGACGGCTTTCGTGCCTGGCTCGAGAATGAACTGGATCGAGTAGCCACATTGCAGCCCAACCCGGGCCGCACTCAAGCCTTTCACCGACTCAATCAAACCGAGTATAAAAACTCCGTTCGTGACCTGCTTGACCTTGATATCGACGTTTCGAGCCTGATTCCAACAGATTCGCCAGATCAATATGGCTTCGATAACAATGCCGACGTACTGGCACTATCACCACTGAGCGTAGAGCGATATGTCACAGCAGCACACAGAGTGGCGGAATTGGCAGTCGGTGCCGCACCTCGCGGTGCCTCCATCAAGACCTACGACGTACCACTAAATCTAATTCAAGACGACCGACTTAGCGAAGAACTACCATTCGGCTCACGCGGCGGCACTGCCATAGAACATTTGTTCCCAGTTGATGGTGAATATCGAATTACTGTCAAACTACAGACCAACTATGTGGACTTCGTCCGTGGTTACGATGAGGCCCACGAAATGGAACTTAGTCTCGATGGCGAACATCTCAATACCTTTGCTTTCGGAGGCGATGCCCCAGGGATACCTGCACCATACAGTTATGCTGGCAACATTCGCGGAAGCGATGACTGGGAAGCATTCATGATGGCCTTCGCCGATCAGGGTTTTGAAATGGTCTTGCCAATCCAAGCCGGCCCTCGAATAATCGGGGCCACTTTTCCGAGAGAGATGTGGGAGGCAGAAGGTGTACAACAACCTCGACTTTTTGGCTACCACTTGGCAGTGACCGAACTCCCTGATGCCAATCCCAGTGTTAGCACGATAGAGATAGAAGGGCCGTTAACTATCGCTGGCCCTGGGGATACACCTAGTCGGAGGAAAATATTCAATTGCCAGCCAAACAGCGCTGATGAAGAGCGGGCCTGTGCCCGGCAAATATTAACCTCGCTAGCACGTCGCGGGTATCGCCGGGCAGTAGATGAGAGTGACATCAACGGTCTACTCGAATTCTACAATCAGGGTCAACTTGAGGGCGGCTTTGAAACTGGCATTCAGTTTGCTCTCGAACGCTTGCTGGTATCACCTGATTTCTTATTTCGAATCGAACAAGACCCAGTTAGCGCTGACCCAGGCTCAATGTATGAGATTTCCGGAACAGAGTTAGCTTCGCGTTTGTCCTACTTTCTTTGGAGTAGTTTACCAGACGAAGAATTACTGGAATTGGCAGATCGCGGAGCTCTGCGGGAAGCTGATGTTCTCGAAGCACAAGTAAAAAGAATGATGGTTGATCCCAAATCTGCAGGGTTTATAGAAAACTTCGTTGGCCAGTGGCTCTACTTGCGCAATCTCGACGGAATCTATCCTGACCCTTCAGGTTTCCCAGAGTTTGATGAGAATCTACGAGAAGCATTTCAAAGGGAAACTGAACTATTCATTGACGATCAAATCCGTTCGGATCATAGCCTACGCGAATTGTTGAGCGCCGATTACACCTATGTCAACGAACGACTTGCTGAACACTATGACATCCCAGGAATTTACGGCAATCGCTATCGCAAGGTGACGTTAGAAGGGGCAGAGCGCGGCGGGCTGTTTGGTCACGGTAGTC